>NZ_JADEWA010000027.1:0-24273 GCF_015207865.1 Dolichospermum sp. LEGE 00246 | reverse complement strand
ATATAATTTTATGCTGATAATCTCAATACATAATTGTAACTTATGCTCATCTAAAAATAAAGTTAAAAACGCCATGAAAATTTCAGAACATTAATTTGATTAATGAGCTAAATAGTCCAATTAAAATTGTGTACTAGCTACATCCGTTTCCTTGGGGTGGGTGCGGAATGTGGGATAAAAATTAAATTGCTGGCGTTAGCCATACTCCTGAACTCCTGACTGGGCGCAGGGCCTGCGCCCCTACATCCTGGCTTCTGCTATAAAAATTAAATTGCCGCCCAGGGTCAACTAGGCGGCGTTAATTTTTTCAATTTTAGAATTGTTAAGAACTGTGGGGAATTCTTTCTATTTCTGCATAACCACTAAAAATCAATCTTTGACCTTCTGTTTCTAAACGATTTAGTCGCATTTTTACCCCATCTAAATCAAAGCGATCTAAATCAACCATATTATCCAAAATTTCTACCAATGCCACACTTAAAGTCTGGGAAATTTCTCTTTGTGCTTCTGGAACTCCCTCAAGCTCAATCTTTGGTTCTTTGAAAGAAACCCGCCTTCTTCTTTCAATCCCGATACCGACAGTCATACCTAGTGGTATGAGTTCGCCGTTGTTTAAATCGGCTTTAGCTACTAAATGCAAGCGATTTTCAGGTAATAGCTTGACCTCAACTTCGGTAAAAGAAATTGGTTCGCCACCAGATATGGCAATCAAAGTGGGTTCAGAAAGGTTAAGCAGGCGCTTTTTCACCAGTTCTGACTCAAAAGCCCGATTAATGCCTTCTTCTGATAGAATCACCTGAGCTACAGCCTGGGTAGGTTGTTTGAGGGTAAGTTTACCACTTAAAACCGAGCCGAAGTCAATGGCGACTGCATCGGTTTCAAAAGACATTTCCTCTACTGCGAAGTCTTTACGAATTACTAAGCCGCAGCCTTTCATTTTAAAGCTATCAATGCTGCCTTGCAACAGTTTGCTGGAGGGATAGCAGCGCACAAAGACTTCTACCGACTCGCTCTGGGTAAACAGGTGGCGAATCGTTTGACTGGCGACTGTGTTGAGCATTCGCTCTCCCCAATCGGTGCTTTTCGTATCTGTTAAACCAGTAAGTCCGCCGAACATTAGGTTTTAGTCTCTAGAAGTTCTTTATATTTTTGTAACAAATTGTGAACAATTATGCAAGCGATCCCCTGATTTAATCTCCTAATGACTTAGAACAGGATAACTGATGGTTGATTGACGATTCCGTAATTTTTCTTTATTTTCTGTAATAAATAATTTAAATTACTCAAATCTAAGTCCTGGATTATCGTCGTTATGCTAAATTGGGGGTAAAAAGTGCGATGAAAGTAAGATTTATTACCAACAGTTAATTAGGGGCGAGGGCGATTTTTTCCAGATTGGGTTAATATAGGCATAGCATTAAAACCGCCTAAGTTCTCCTATATTTCCCATAATAGACTTATTAGCAAGTAAATCTGGCTCGTTTTGTAATTCCACGTCAAGTTTCAGTTTCATCTCAAACCGTAGAGGAAAATGGATTATCTGGGCTTTTTCCAGAAGAAAAAATAAATGAGATGGGTAAGGTTGTAGCACATCAAAGCTCTAATAACCAGGAAGAAGCTGCTAGAGATCAAAAAATTTATGCCCTGGCTTTTATTGAACCAGCTAGAAAACAAATTATTTCGGAACACATAATACAAAAATCAGAAGACTACAAAATAAAAGAATCCGACTTACTTCCACTAGTTTCAAATAACCTTTTTGTACCATCAGGAAGAGAATATTTATTTGCAAAAGGTCTTTATGCTGGATTAATGGGAGATTTTATTACTTCTACTCATATCTTAATTCCCCAAATTGAAAACTCCGTTCGTTATCTACTCTCGAATCGAGGAGCGATAACTTCTGGAATTGACAACAAAAATAATGGTATTCAACAAGAAAACAATTTAAATACAACTCTTTTCCCTAGTAAATATCCACAAATTACTTCAATTTTTGATGAAGATACACTTTTTGAGCTTCAGGGTTTATTAGTAGAGAAATCCGGGTCAAATTTAAGAAATCGCATGGCTCATGGTTTAATTAATGATCATGAATTCTTTAGTCCTATTTTCTCTTACTTGTGGTGGGTAACATTGCGACTATGCTTTGGTTTAGGAATAGAAATACCTCAAGAAATTGTGGAAGAATCTAACCCTTTAGTCAAATTTACTGGTATGTTCAAACATGATCCATTTTTTGATGAATTTGTCGAAGAAATAGCTATAAATCGGCGTAAATTAGATGAAGAAATGGTTGCGGAAGAAGCCTCTATAGAGGAGAATCATGCAGCGTGAGCATCTATATTCTTAATACTAATACCGTGACTCTTTTACAATATGAAAATAATCAAATTATTCAACGTATTAGAGCAGTTGGTAACTCCAGCATATTTGTAACAACTATCACGCTTGAGGAACAATTAAAAGGTAGATTAGCTATTATTAATAAATGTAATAGCAATAAAAATCTACAAGGATTAGCATCTGCACATCGAAATTTAAAACTGACTCAAAATTTCTTCTGTAGTGTAAATTTATTGGAGTTTAATCAAGCAGCTTGTGAGTCTTATCAAAAATTACGACAGCAAAAAATTAACAGCGGTTCACAAGATTTAAGAATAGCTGCAATAGCTTTAGTTAATCAAGCAATTGTAGTGACTCAAAATTACAAAGATTTTATCAAAGTTCCTAATTTAAGCATTGAAGATTGGACTCTAGAATAATTCTTATAAAGCTTATTTCTATAAATAAATACGCACAGATTCCCGACTTCTTGGAGAAGTCGGGGATCTAAATTCCTAAATTAAATCCTCAATTAAATTATAATGCTTTTCGTTGAGTCTGATAAATGTGGATTTCGTCTACTAAACCCCCAATACCAGGAATATCATAGCCATAAAGTTGAAACCCCTTACCGACAGAATTAGTTAAAACTGCTGAACCCTTACCTTGATAATAAACAGGAACTGGAAGGTTAGCATGATTTCCCCAACCATATTTGATGTTAGGATTAGAACCCCAAAAATGACCAGCTTTGATAGAATCAGATTCAGCGGTTAAAGCTTCTGGACCTTTTTCTTTAAGCAGTTCATAAAAGTTGGGATTTAAAGTGAGATAATGATCATGATCTGCGGTGACAATTAGTAGATTATTTTCCCAACCACCGTTATTTTTAATCCAGTCAATTGTTGTTTTTACAGCCTTATCAAAATCCAAGACTGTCCCAATCATATTATCTAAGTTATCATCATGGGCAGCCCAATCAATATCACCACCTTCTACCATTAACCAAAATCCATCTTTGTCTTTAGATAAAACTGCTAAAGCTGCTTTGGTTAAATCATCAAGTGTGGGATTTTCATTAATTTCTTTCGCAATAAAAGATTTATCGGTTTCTCCCGCAAGTAGAGGCCGAACTGTATCGGGGTTTTTTCCTTGAGAACCAAACAGGGAAAAGATACTCAAACCGGTATTACTGTAATCTCCATTGGCGGTGCTTACAGGGAGATTTCCCTCTTGTCCCCTAGCTCCATATAATCCTAACAAGCGATCGCCCTGATTTGGATCTAATCTCGCCGCAGTAGTCGCTAACTTATCAGCCGCATCTTTTCCCCGTTCTAAAAATGTATATTTATAACGGTTTTGATCAGGGTTTTTGCTTAACTCTTTATATGTCGTCTTCGTGATATATTCAAACTTAGTTGGCGGTTCTACACCCGTAGGTAGAGGTTGATTACTAGCACCCGTAAGCGGATGACCACCACCTAAAATTACCGTTGGTTGATATATGCGAAGTTCCTGCTGGAGAATATTATCTAAAGTTGGATAATCACCATCATATTTATTGCGACGATTCACGTTTGCTGCTGCTGCACCCGGTGTAGCATGATCTACAGGAACAGAAGTGACAATCCCAGTAGATTTACCATGATCAGCCGCAGTTTTGAGAATAGTTTCTAAAGGTTTTTCAAATATATCCACAGAAATAGCATTGTTATAGCTTTTTACTCCTGTGTACAAAGTAGTTGCTGTATTGGCAGAATCAGGATAACTATACTTAATATACTCAGGATCATTACCCGGTGTCCAAGGATTTATTCCCCCGCGCTGAGGATCATAACCCACTAAATTACCTACCGCATTAGGATTAAGATTTTTCCCCCCTCCAGATGGTTTATCGCCAGGATTAAATTGAGGTTGGAATTTAAACCCTGGTAACATCGGACTAGCGCCTGTAATTGGATTAGAGTTAGACAACGCAGAGTTACCCGTGCTGAAAACTCCATTACCAGGGGCAATGGTAGTACCATAGGTGGTAGCCAGGGCATAATAATCCAGAGTTTGAAAACTCAGTCCTTCCCCCTTACCAGAAGTGTAATTATATCCTTTAGCCATAGCCCCAGCGCGAGCCATTTCCCAACCCATACCGTCTCCAATCATCAGAATGACGTTTTTGGTTTTGGTGACAGGTGTAGCTGGACTAGAATGGTTAGTCAGGGTAATAAATATACTAACTACAATGACCAAGGCTGTAGCCAATAAACGGCGGTTGAATCGGGATTGGGAAATAGATTTAATTACCATCGGTAAAATGCCTGTCAGGAAATTGCTTTATGATGAGAGAATATTACAAAATGATCACGAAACTTTAAATTGACTCATCATGGCGAAAATTCAGTTTGCTAGAGGTATTGAAGAAACAGTAGTTCCAGATGTCCGGTTGACAAGAGCAAAACAAGGGGAAAGTGGTACAGCCACGTTTGTGTTCACCAATCCTGACATCTTGGCACAAGATGGTACAGATGAAGTTACCGGGTTGTATTTGATTGACGAAGAAGGGGAAATCTTGATTCCTGGGGTTCAGGGTAAATTTGTCAACGGTAAACCGGAATCCTTAGAAGCGATTTATGTGATGAAGTCTAATGAAGAATGGGATCGGTTTATGCGTTTCATGAATCGTTATGCTGAACAAAATGGACTCGGATTAAGCAAATCTTAATGAGTCAGTAGGGGCGCAGGGCCTGCGCCCAGCATTGCTCAGTGGTCATTGGTCATTGGCTAAAACGTAAAATATCTATGGAATTTCAACCACACCCAAATACACAGCAAGTTTCTGTAACTTGTGCGGTGATTACCGTTAGCGATACCCGTTCCCCGGATACAGATAAAAGTGGTCAATTAATTAAAGAACTACTTTTAGCTGATGATCATACTGTGTCATTGTATCAGATTATCAAAGATGAGCCTAAAGAAATTCAATCCCAAATGACAGCTTTGGGCGAAGATACTCGTATCAATGCTGTGATTTTTAATGGAGGAACGGGAATTGCTCCCAGGGATACTACTTATGATGCTTTAGAAAAGCTATTAGAAAAGACTTTACCAGGATTTGGGGAATTATTTCGGTTGTTAAGTTATCAAGAAATTGGTTCTCGCGCTATGGCTTCTCGTGCTGTCGCCGGCGTTTATCAAAGCAAAATCATTTTTTCTCTTCCTGGTTCTAGTAATGCTGTACGACTAGGGATGGAAAAGTTGATTTTACCGGAATTGGTGCATTTAGTAAAACAGGTAAATTTTCTGAATTAAACATAATTGAACTTCCAGACTCCGGCTGGGAATGGGAGTTTGAGGCTCTGCCTCAAATACAGTGAATATAGTGGAGGCAGAGCCTCCTGTGGGCATTCCCCGGCAGAGCCAGGGAACGAGGGAAAGTCCGTTTTATTTGTGTCGAGAATGGCTATTTTTTAATATTCACAAGTGGGGCATTTTGCAAATACTTACCCACATACTTACTATAGTAACAAATATTTTGTTTCTATCTGGCAAAATATCCCAATCATCCCCTGAATTTGCTCAACTCCTCAAGGGTGTAAGTTACAATTTGAGTATTGGGAATTGGGGTAATTTACGTCCTGGACATAACCCCCCAATCTCAAAACAAAAACAACCCCCAAATTTGGAGGTTGTGAATTTTTATTTTTAAAACAAAACTGATTATTTTATGGAAATAATACAAACGGAAGCTAGAAAAGCAGCGATAATGTAAAATACAGCTACTACTTGCAATTCTGACCAACCAGTTAATTCTAAATGATGATGTAAAGGTGCCATTTTAAATAAACGTTTACCTTTGCCGTCTGGTCCCTTTGTTGCTTTATAATAGCTGACTTGTGCCATGACAGAGAGGGTTTCCACAAAGAAGATACCGCTCAGGATAAACAGAGCTACCAAGCTATTTGTTAACAGTGCCACCGCAGCTAAAGCACCACCCAGGGCTAAAGAACCGGTATCACCCATGAAAACACTTGCGGGGTTGCGGTTATAGGCTAAAAAGCCTAAGCAACTACCGCTGACAGCAGCACAAAAAACCATTAAGTCGGGGGAAGTTGGCGCAATAATCACACCTAATGCGAAAATAGCGATCGCCACTGTTCCCGCTGCTAAACCATCAATCCCATCTGTTAAATTAGTAGCATTGCTCTCTGCAACCAGGACAAATCCGGCTACAGGCCAGAACAACAGTCCCAAAGGTAAGGATAAACCCACCCAAGGTAAATGGATATTAGTTATACTAAAGTCACCTTTAAATATCAACCAGACACAAAACACAGCCCCAAAGATAACTTGCAAAGCTAACTTCATCTTCGGAGAAATTCCCTTGTTAGACTTCCGACGCAAAATTTGCCAGTCGTCTATCCAACCAATGAAACCGTAGCTGAGAGTTAAAGCCGAAACCGCCAGGACATTTTCAGAAAAATCCGCCAATATACAAGCAATTACTACCGCTACAGGGATAAAAAATATACCTCCCATAGTTGGTGTTCCTGCCTTTTTGAGATGTGCCTGGGGTCCATCTTCCCGGATAATCTGTCCCGTTTTCAGCCTTTGTAACAGAGGAATCACCCACTGTCCTAGAATTGTCACACCCACAGCAGTCAGCAAAAAAGGTAGGGTGAGGGAAATCGGATACCAAGGGGTTCTATGCCCCATGCTATCGAAAATCAAGGCTGTTGCACTCAGTACCAAGGCCAGCAAGGAAGCCAAGCCAATTCCCGAAAAATTCAAACTTTGGTTAGGAGATAATTTAGCGTCCACAAAAAAAATTCCCTTCACTCCACACTTTAAAAAACCTAAATAAAACCATAGAGACTGTTTTTAGCTGATAGTTCGCAGTATTTTGGGAACTAGTACAGCACCGCGCCAATAAACTAACTATTCTCAATCGCCAAAAAGCTTGCTTAATATTACTTTTGACTTTTGATTTTTGACTTTTGACTTCCGCCCTGCGGTGCTAGTCATCATCAACAGGTGTATCATCGTCATCATCATAATCAATATCACCAATTCCGTCGTCTGCGCCCAGAAAATCGGATATTACTTCTACATCTTCCCGCGAGTCGGTGTCATGGATATCACGGGCTATCAATCTGCCACTCAGCCGCAACCAGTCCAACATAGAGGACTCTTGTTTTAAGGGAATAACTGATGCTCGCTGGTTTCGGGGGGCTTCACGGAGGGGAGAATCTAACATATTAACAATCACACACGAGGGTTTATATAACTAGACACTAAGAGTCTATCATACTGACTTGATACGAGTTAATTTATTCCTTCATACAGGTCTTTAACTGCTGAATCCGAATCAAAGAAAATTTTCATTTAATTACCGAACGGTAGTCAAAAAGGCATTATTCATGAATTGTCTGGTTATAGACAAAGAACATTAATATTTTATTAATGCTATTTCATCATGTAAACTCTCTTGAGGCATTGGGTAATGATAGGCAAATCAACTCTTATTGATCTAATTGTTGGCACTAATCGCGGTTTATTAGCAAGTCAGCCACAACAACAAGCTATTCTAGCAGCGATCGCCAACCTAGAAGACTTTAATCCCACGCCACGACCATTAGCAGCTAGTAATTTACTAGAAGGTGACTGGCGACTACTATACACCACGAGCAAAGCCTTATTAAACATAGATCGTTTACCCTTTTGTAAACTTGGTCAAATTTACCAATGTATTCGGGTAGAAAGCAACAGTGTTTATAACATAGCTGAGATTTATGGCATTCCTTTGTTCGCAGGAGTAGTTAGCGTTGCTGCTAAATTTGAACCAGTATCCCAACAGCGTGTGCAAGTAAAATTCCAGCGTTCTATAATTGGTTTACAAAGTCTAATTGGCTATACGACACCGGGAAACTTCATCCAACAAATTGAATTAGGCAAAAAATTTACCGCTTTTGATTTTCCCATTCAAAGTGAACAACAACAAGGTTGGCTAGATATTACTTATATAGATAATGATCTCCGTATAGGTAGGGGGAACGAAGGCAGCGTTTTTGTATTAAGTAAGACATAGTACATTTTGCCAGGAGTGTTTGGGAATGAACTTACCCTATTATGGGTAGTTTGTCAAGAAGTCAAAGAGAAGATTAACAACTCATTACCCATGAAAACCCAGCAATTTGACAAATAACTTAACAAAACCACAAGCAAATACCTTGAGGTTGTAGAGTGAAAACAATCAGCCCTACTTTAACGGCAATTCATACTTCAAAAGGGAAGATCCATCATGGTTCAACGTGGTTCTAAAGTACGTGTTCTCCGCCCTGAGTCCTACTGGTTTCAGGATCTTGGTACAGTGGTTTCTGTTGACAAAAGCGGGATTAAATACCCTGTAATTGTTCGCTTTGACAAAGTTAACTACTCTGATCTCAACACCAACAACTTTGCTGTAGATGAATTAATTGAGGTGGAAGCACCTAAACCCAAAGCCGCAGCCAAATAAATAGTCAAGCATCAAGGGGATTGTTTAATGGAATAATAGGAGGAGATATCAACGTCAACAGCTTGATCAATTTCCTCTGTTTGACCATACTTTCCCCTAAAAATATTATTTGCTTGAATGCCTGAACTGCCTGAAGTTGAAACAGTCCGCCGGGGTTTAAATCAATTAACCCTGAGTCAAGAAGTGACGGGAGGAGATGTGTTGCTGCAACGTACCATTGCCTACCCGTTTTCTGTTGATGAATTTATTGATAAAGTTAAAGGGAACACTATTGCTACCTGGCATCGTCGTGGTAAATATCTCTTGGCTGAACTTTCCTCACCTTCTCCCAGTTATTTAGGAGTTCACCTCCGCATGACCGGTCAGTTACTTTGGTTAACCCAAGATCAACCTTTACACAAACACACCAGAGTCAGGTTATTTTTTGGGGAAAAGCAAGAATTACGCTTTGTTGACCAGCGCACCTTCGGGCAAATGTGGTATGTTCCTGGTGATGTAGCTGTAGAAAGTATTATTACAGGTTTGGCAAAATTGGCAGTTGACCCCTTTTCACCAGAGTTCACTGTGGCGTATTTTGCCGATAAATTAAAAAAATCCCGTCGTCCTATTAAAACTGGATTATTAGATCAGTCAATGGTGGCAGGATTAGGTAATATTTATGCAGATGAAGCTTTATTTAAAAGTGGGATTTTACCAACTACTCTCTGTACAGAATTACAACTTCCCCAAATTGAACTTTTACGAACGGCAATTATTCAAGTTTTATCAGCGAGTATTGCGGTAGGTGGAACGACTTTTAGTAATTTCTTGAGTGTTAAAGGTGTTAACGGTAATTATGGCGGTGAAGCCTGGGTTTATAACCGCACGGGAGAACCTTGTAAGGTTTGTGGTAATGTGATCGGGCGAATTAAGTTAGGTGGGCGTTCTAGTCATTTTTGTTCTCAATGTCAAAGTTAAGTAGGGTTTGCTGAAAAAGTTGTCTGTGAGGGCAGGGAACAGGGAACAGGGAACAGGGAACAGGAAGAGAGTTTTGAGTGATTTTACGTTTCTTTACACAGTTTGGTTTTATTGTGTTCACCTACTTAGGGACTTCCAATTAAAAAAATAGCCAAAAATGTCTTGTGGTGCAGGCCGAAAAGCCTGCTAATCATCAAGGACGGGCAGGATGCCCATCCCACAACATTGGGTAATTTATTTTTTGGTGTTCACCTACTTAGGGACTTCCAATTAAAAAAATACCCAAAAATGTCTTGTGGTGCAGGCCGAAAAGCCTGCTAATCATCAAGGACGGGCAGGATGCCCATCCCACAACATTGGGTAATTTATTTTTTGGTGTTCACCTACTTAGGGTTTGCTGATAGCATAGCGTGGCGTTAGTCATACTTCTAGCCCTCACAGACAACTTATTCAGCAAGCCCTACTTAGATGCCGCTATATTTGAATGGTGCGGAAAAAATATGATGTTTGATTAATTAGTCGCACTTCGGCATATACATTGACTACATACCGCTATATCATGCGATTGATTCCCATTTAATCTCAGATAAATTAAGTTTGTCAGTAACCCAGCCCTAAAGGGACTGGGCTTGCAAGAGTAATCAAGCAAGCTGTACTGACCAGACCACCCTGAGCGACTTGCCCTGACTTGTGCCGAGCGAAGTCGAGGTAGCGAAGTCGAAGGGAGTCGAAGGGTAGCCGTTATTTGAGTCACGACACCCCGGAATGCGAAGCTAGTTCCCTGCTCTGTCATTTGCAATTAAACAGTTTTAAGGTCACTGAAACAGTGTTGCAAGTCTAAAAAGCTCTTATAACAGGTCGTTCGCGCAGCGTGCCGGAGGCATCTAGCTAACATTACCCCAGAAATGGGAGTTGGTTTCCAGGTTCCAATCAAAAATCTGGTTTTAATTTTAATATCCACAGCGGTTAAAACCGCTCGTGTCGTTTCCCTCTCAGGTCTAAAGACGCTGAGTTTCCCACTTACCGGGTATTCTTATGACATCTACCATTTCCATTAACGACAGTCAGCGGTTAGGACTTGAACCCCTAAATATTCCCCACCGTCTCCTATTGGGTCCAGGTCCTTCTAACGTCCATCCAGCCATATTACAGGCGATGAATACCACACCTGTAGGGCATTTAGATCCGGCTTTTTTAAACCTCATGGATGAGATTCAATCTCTGTTGCGTTACGCATGGCAAACAGAAAACCCCCATACTATTGCTGTCAGTGGCACGGGTACAGCCGCTATGGAAGCCACGTTAGCTAATTCTGTAGAACCGGGTGATGTCGTATTAATTGGGGTAGCTGGTTATTTTGGTAATCGCTTGGTAGATATGGCGGGTAGATATGGGGCAGATGTGCGAACTATTACTAAACCCTGGGGACAAGTTTTCAATTTAGAGGAAATCAGTGCCGCAGTTGCTACCCATAAACCGGCAATTTTGGCTTTAGTTCATGCCGAAACTTCCACCGGCGCACGTCAACCTTTAGATGGTGTGGGTGAGTTGTGTCGTCAACATGGCACATTGTTGTTAGTAGATACTGTTACCAGTTTAGGTGGTGTTCCCATATTTTTGGATGAATGGGGCGTTGATTTGGCTTATAGCTGTAGTCAAAAAGGGCTGGGTTGTTCTCCAGGTGCGTCACCGTTTACCATGAGTGGGCGGGCAATGGAGAAGCTACAGAAGCGTCAATCTAAGGTGGCAAACTGGTATTTAGATATGACATTGTTGGGGAAATATTGGGGGAGCGATCGCACATATCACCACACTGCACCAATTAACCTATACTATGGATTACGGGAAGCTCTACGTTTAGTAGCAGAAGAAGGGTTAGCCAGTTGTTGGCAACGTCACCAAAAAAATGTCGAATATCTGTGGGAAGGATTGGAAGACATGGGTTTAAAAATGCACGTTAAAAAAGAATACAGATTACCAACTTTAACCACTGTTTGTATTCCCGAAGGAGTAAATGGTAAATCAGTTGCTAGGCAGTTATTAATTGAGCATAATATTGAGATTGGCGGCGGTTTAGGTGAACTTGCCGGTAAAGTTTGGCGTGTAGGTTTAATGGGTTTTAATAGCCGTCCTGAAAGTGTAGATAAGTTGATAGCTGCACTAGGAACAATGATCTCTAATAATTAGTTTTCCATAGGGGCAATGCCCCCGTGCTTGCCCCATTCGATTTAGGCAACCACAGTAGGGTTGCCCCTGCATTCATAAGTACTTGGACTAAAATATTTACAGTCATTGCGAGCGAAGGGAAGCAATCACAACCCTTGCGATTGCTTCATTTCACTTCGTTCTATTTGCAATGACATTGTGTAATTAATTCTGTCCCATTACTTAAAAAACCTTTTCAGCAAACCCTCATTACTGACGCGCTTCTTAAACCTTGCACAGTAGAAATTACCTGTTGGGCAACTTGATCAATTTCCTCAACTGTATTAAATCTCCCAATCCCAAATCGCATCGAAGCATAAGCTAATTTATCTGAATGTCCCAAGGCTTTCAACACATAGGAAGGGGCAATATTATTAGAAGAACAAGCAGAACCAGAAGACACAGCCACGACTGATTGTAACCCTAAAGAAAGTGCCGCACCATCTACACCTTCCACACTAATATTTAAATTTCCTGCTAATCGTTTTTGAGGATCTCCATTTATATAAATTCCCTCTACAATAGATAACTGTTGCCACAATCTTTCTCTTAATACTGTTAACCGTTGATTTTCTGTTTCTTGTTCGGTTATGGCAATTTCTACAGCTTTACCAAAACCGACAATTTGCGGTGTATATAATGTCCCAGAACGCATTCCTCTTTCATGTCCTCCCCCATGTTGTTGGGAAGCAAGTTTCACTCTGGGATTACGTCTGCGAACATATAAAGCCCCAATTCCCTTTGGTCCATAGACTTTATGGGCTGTAAGAGACATTAAATCAATATTCATCGCTTCCACATCTAAAGGGATTTTACCAATAGCTTGGGCTGCGTCTGTGTGAAAAATAATTTGCCGTTGATGGCACATTGCCCCAATTTCGGCCATTGGTTGTAAAACCCCAATTTCATTATTTGCAGCCATCACAGATACTAAAATTGTATCATCACGCAAGGCTTTTTCTAACTGATTTAAGTCAATTAATCCATCTTTTTTTACTGGCAAAATTGTAATATCAAAACCAAGACTTTTTAAATATTCGCAAGGATCTAAAACTGCTTTATGTTCCGTATTAATAGTTACAATGTGTTGACCTTTTGGGAAATAAGCTTCAGCAATACCTTTAATAGCTAGATTATTTGCTTCCGTTGCACCGCTGGTAAAAACAATTTCTTCGGGTGTGGCATTAATTGCGTCTGCTAAAATTTCCCGTGTTTGTTTAACAGCAGCTTCAGATTCCCAACCATAAACATGACTAATACTAGCCGCATTACCAAACTTTTCTGTAAAATAGGGAATCATAGCAGCCATTACCCTTTCATCAACGGGGGTAGTAGCATGACAATCGAGGTAGATAGGACGACTGGACATAATTAATTGACGATTAATTCAAAATTTGACCTAGTTTTTTTAAGATTCGGAAAACTTGATAAAGTTCGTTTTCTCGCTTCAAAAGTGTAAATTGATCAGACAAAGCATATTGAGGTTGATTGATTTGAGAAAGTTTAAGAAAAATAAAATCACTGCCATTCATTACTAATCCAAACACGGGTTTTGTAGGTTGAGGATTAGCCAGCATATAAGTAAGTGCTTGAGGTATGGCTTCTAACAGGGAAAAAGCAGGTTTTTTAGATTCAATGACCAATAACCATAATTGTTGCTGGATAACTAAGACATCAATTCTGCCTCTGATAACTTCTTCTTGATCTTCGACGGCAATTTCTATTGATGATTCACTTCTAATCAAGAAAGGTTCATCATAAAATCCAGCTAAACTGAGTAAGGGAGATAAAACTACTAACTTTACTGTTTCTTCCGATAAAGGAGGATGTTTAACCAAGCGGAGAAAATGCAATTTTACTCTGTCTAAATATTGTTTTTCTAAATCAGAGATTTCCGGCAAATTTTCTAACCATTCAGTGAAGAATCCTTCATTGTTGGTTTGTTCTAGATCAAATCTTGCCTCTAAATAGGCAATGCCTATATTTTGCGCTTGGATGAATTGAACCATAATACAAATAATGGAATTGATATTCCTATTGTATAAGGTGGGAATGGTTATGTTATTTCATTAATATAATTTGGTAAAGTAAAGTTTAAATTAATTAACATTTGGGCAATCAAATATCACGGATATATCAACAAAGTCTGACGAATCGGACTATAAAAGTTAGCTCTACCGTTCCCTTTATGTAAAACAACGTAAAACCTCTATCCCGCAAAGAACTCAAGTCATCTCATTCCCAGTCTCTGACTGGGAATGAATTCTAGAAGGCTCTGCCTTCAATGATATTCCTCTCGCTATACTCAAAACGGCTTGATTGTTTGATTCTAAGCGTAGGGGTAAAGCATGAGCTTCATTGGTGTCAACTTAACGTAAAACCTCTATCCCGCAAAGAACTCAAGTCATCTCATTCCCAGTCTCTGACTGGGAATGAATTCTGGAAGGCTCTGCCTTCAATAATATTAGAGGCAGAGCCTCATCAACTGCATTCCTAGTCAGAGACTAGGAACGAGATGTGGTAGGGATTTGAGATTAAATTGACACCAATGAAGCTCTTGCTTTACCCCTACACATCTGGGTTCTTTGTCATTTGGCAAAAGTTTAAATCTCACCCGTGTTTAAGCTGTTACGCAGCTAAATTTGATAACCATAATTTACTTGAACTTTGTAGTGCGGGCATCTTGCCCGCTAGAATTATACAAACTAAATGCACAACAGCTTAGTATAATGTTGGGTTTCACTTTGTTCAACCCAACCTACAAAAATTAAATTAATATTTTATTCTATAAGGGGAACTATAAAAGTTTAATTAGCAGCTAATTCCTGGATTTTCTTGAGTACAGATGCAGCATGACCTTTTGTTTTGACATTAGGCCAAATGTAGGCAATAATTTTATCAGGTGAAATCAAGAAAGTTGAACGAGCAACCCCCATATATTCTTTACCCATAAACTTCTTTAAACGCCATGCACCATAGGCTTCTATTAATTGATGTTCAGAATCAGTTAATAGGGTAATTGATAAATTATGTTTATCTATAAATTTACAATGGGAGGTGGCAGAATCTGGACTAACACCGATGATTTTTGCGCCTGCTGTGGTAAATTCTGAGGATAATTCTGTAAAATCTTGAGCTTCTGTAGTGCAACCAGGTGTATTATCTTTAGGATAAAAGTAGAGAACTAGCCACTGATTTATATCAGCGAGATTGACTAGGTGATTGTTTTGGTCAGGGGTAGAAAAATCTGGTGCAGGTTGGCCAATTTGGGGAATGTTGCTCATAATTAGAGGGCGATAAATTAGGGATAAGTGATAATTATAGCAAAATCATGCACTCACATTTGATTCAATTTCCCGTCTGCGAGGAACATCATAAACCATAAAATCATGAGCCATAATTGTTTTAGGAAAAATTGCTTTTGCTTCTTTAAGTAAATCTTTTAATTCAATAGTATTCCCTGGAGCATAACGAGGGCTGAAATGTGTCATAATCAGTTTACGAACTCCTGCAATGTGTGCCGTTTGGGCTGCCATTGTAGTTGTAGAATGTAGCCTTTGAAAAGCCATTTCTGAATCTTGATGAGCAAACGTGGCTTCATGAATTAACACATCTGCATCATTTGCTAATTGCACTGCACCATTACAATAAACAGTATCTGTACAATAGGCAATTTTTCGCCCAATTTCTGTTGGACCACATAATTCACTACCATTGATTATTCTTCCGTCTGCCAGGGTGACTGTTTCACCGCGCTTGAGTTGTCCATAAATTGGACCTGAAGGAATTTCTAAGGCTTTGGCTTTTTCTATATCAAAACGTCCGGTTCTGTCTTTTTCCGTGACTCTGTAGCCAAAAGCAGGAATACGGTGATGTAAAAGACCACAGCTAACTGTAAATTCATCATTTTCATAAATTACCCCCGGCTGAACGGTATGCACTTTAATGGGGTAAGAAAAATGGGTGTGGGAGTAACGGGAAGCGGCTTGTAAGTATTCGTTTAATCCCGATGGACCATAAATATCAATTTTGTCTACATTACCTGCTAAACCGCAACTAGCCAGCAATCCCATTAAGCCGAAAATATGATCACCGTGCATATGGGTGACAAAAATTCGGGATAGTTGGCTAACTTTTAAATCACTCCGCAAAATTTGATGTTGAGTTCCTTCCCCACAGTCAAATAACCACAGTTCTGCCCGTTGTGGCAATCTCAGCGCTACGCTGGAAACGTTGCGTGATCTTGTTGGTACACCTGAACTCGTCCCTAAGAATGTAATCTGCACGGTGTTTTTTAGCTTTCCTTTTGCTCAATATGATCCTTAATTCTCTATTTTGACACAGTAAGTAGGGTTTGCTGAATAAGTTATCTGTGAGGGACAGGAGTATGGCTAACGCCACGCTGCGCTATCAGGCAGGTAGGGGCGCAGGGACTGCGCCCATTCAGGAGTATGGGAACAGGCAAGAGGGGAGAAGTTTTGGGCGATTTTACTTTTCTTCACATAAGTAATTGGACAAAAATATTTACAGTCATTGCGAGCGAAGGGAAGCAATCACAACCCTTGGAATTGCTTGATTTCACTTCGTTCCCTATGGCTAACGCTACGCTAACGCAATGACATTGTGTAATTAATTCTGTCTCACTACTTACCTTTAATTTTTTCTGTTAACCTACTTATTTGCACAGTCAGCTATTAAAGAAAAAGCGAAACATCAAGATTTTCTAATTTTCCTAGTTTTTATTGCCACCATGAAGAATTTTGTAAATGCCAAGATAACTCGCAAAGAGTACCTTGAGGATAAAGGGGAACTCGCCTAAATTTACCTTTAATTTGTTGTGCTAGATTTTTAAATTGTTTTGTTCCCCAACCTTCTTTTAATGGGTAAATCCCTAAACCATCATCTATAATGCTCAGAGTGTAAATACCTTGATCTTCAACCCAGGAATAAGTAACTTGTAAACAGGTGATGCCGGTGGCGTGTTTACCAACATTACATAAGGCTTCTTCTAAAAATCGGCAAAGTCCTCGCTTATTTTCAATACTCAAACTGCTTTCATCTATAGGCTCAAAACTATGGATTTTTAGTTTGAGGGTTTTAAAACAGGGAAAATCCCGTTCTAAGGTGTAGGTATAAACTTGGTAGAGAATTTCATGTAAAGGGTTTCGCAAATCTACAACTACATTACTTCCTAAATAAAGGCTAGTGTCTTGATTAAGAGTTTCTTGTTGCCAAAATTCATACATTCCTCGTAACTCTTGGTTCAATTCTTCAAGTTCTTTTTCTATAGTAGGCAGCAATTTATTCATTGGTAAATCCTGCCCTTTAACTAATCTTAAAACTTTAGCTAGACTTTGCAGAGGTCCATTATGAATTGTTTCAAATGTAGTTTCAATCATGGTTTGACGAGCTTTGATTCCAGATTTAATTGTTTGATTATATTGATATAAAGACACGATACTGATGCCATTTACAACCATGACAAAAATTGCTGGAAACATGGAAAATGACCACTCCCAAGTTAATAAAACATGACTAATCAATTATTAATTACTTTTTACTAGACTCTCTTAGTTATAACTTATTAACTATGGGGAGTGTTACCCCTCACTCTGTGAAAAATATTAGAAAATACTGAGATTATGAAGTTGATGTATAACAATAATAAATATGTTTGTTTAATAATAATTTAGGATTAATCAGAGTTTTGACAGATATATTACCTGGTACTATAGGAGATATTAAGTAATAGAAAATGCTTATCAATAAAAGTGCCAAATTGACATAAGGTTTTTGTTAAGTAGGAGCATTTACCTGATATTAAGAATTTAAAGCTATTGTAAAGATGCTCTGATTTTGGTAAATGGGAATAAAAAATCAGAGTAGATATATCAGGATCAAAAATTTTTAGAATAGCCTGATACTTTGTATTTGTTGGAGAGTAAGTAGGTGAACACAATAGAACCAAACTGTGTAAAGAAATGTAAAATCGCCCAAACCCTCTTCACTCTTGCCTCTTGCCTCTTGCCTTTTGCCTTGCCATAACGACAATTTTCAACACCAACCTACTTATCTCTAATTTTATAAATATCATTTTGGCTATATCAGGAATTAATTAGTAACTGATTCAATAAATAGGCACAGGTGGCACTACCGATAGGAACTGTTAAATTATCTATTCCCAGAAAAGAAAAAGCTTCTAAAATCGTAGCGATTGAGGCAACAATTAAAGAAACTATCCAGGTTTGCCAAATACTACCTTGGGTAACAAGTAAAATGGTTACACAAATCAAATAACTGATTAAAGTCACTGTTAAAGAACCTTCCCAGCTTTTTTGAGAACCGAAAACTATATATTTATGTTTGCCAAACCGTTTCCCAATTAAAGCAGCTAATCCATCTCCCCAAGCCATAGTCATAATTCCTAAAACAGCATATTGCGGTTGGTGTAAATGCCAAAAAACACCTACTAAAACACCAATACTCACAGCATAGAAAAATGTTCCCAAACTTTGACGACCAACACTATTAATACCAGGAAGAATGGGGAATTGATAAGATAATAAGGTGATGATACTCGCAAAAACTGCCGCTATAATTCCCACATAAGCAGGAATATCTAACCACCAAGCAATTAAAATCACATTACCTGTGCCAATATGCACGATTTTACGAATGATTTCTGGTTCGCTATCAGTAAAACGGCTAACTACCCAAGCAATGCAGATAATTAATCCTACCCAAGCCGCAGCGGTGGCAATTGACAGCGACAATGGGGAAAGAGTTTCTAAGCTGATGAATGTGTTAAACAATGAGGGAATAGGGGTATTTTTAACTTTAATTCTACTTTATGGGATTTGGATATGGAAATATTATTGATTTGGCTAATTCAGGGTTATCGCTTATTTATTTCTCCCCTATTTCCCCCTACTTGTCGCTTTCAACCTACTTGTTCTATGTATGCGATTCAAGCTATTGAACGGTTTGGGGTATTTCGGGGTGGTTGGATGGCTATCATGCGGATTTTACGCTGTCACCCTTTTCATCCAGGAGGTTATGATCCTGTTCCAGATGCGAAAGCAAAATCTTGTTGTGAACATGAAGAGTGATCACGGATTTAAGGGATTACTGGATTACACGGATGCTTTGTTGAAACCAAGTAAGTATTTAGCTATAGCAAGATCCCCGACTTCTGACATTGATTTATAATTTGTGGACACAATAAATAAAAGAAGTCAGGGATCTTATCGCTAGTTGTATAATACTTTATAGTCATTTAAAATAAATAAAAAAATCCAGCTTTTTAACAGTACTGCTAACCTACTTAAAATGCGACCTTATTACCAAATCCCCATTATTGAATGTGGTGAACCTTTAGTTAAGATTCCTCTAGAATTGTTTGCGGTGGAATCTCCTCACCCTTATCAAAAGTTAGGTGCTAACTACGGCGGACATTCACCTTATTATTTGCGCCAAAGTGTTGTCGAAAATTTGATTCAGGCGCAAAATAATTTACAGTTACTATGTCCTAATTGGTATATTCAAATATTTGATGCTTATCGTCCTGTGGCTGTGCAGCAGTTTATGGTAGATTACAGCTTTGGGGAAGCGTTGCGAGAACGGGGTTTGACAGAAAAGGAATTATCACCCCAGCAACGGGAAGATGTATGGAAGGTGGTTTATGAAATTTGGGCTGTACCCAGTTTGGATATGAAAACCCCTCCTCCCCACAGTACGGGGGCTGCGGTAGATATTACTCTAGTCAATGATCTTGGGGAAGTTCTAGATATGGGTTCACCTATTGATGAAATGTCCGATCGCTCCCATCCAGAATATTATACTCATAGTCATCAAGAATATGATGCTAACCGTCAACTCTTACGGGATATCATGTTAAAAGCTGGATTTCAACGCAATCCTAGAGAATGGTGGCATTTCTCCTTTGGTGATCAAATGTGGGCTTGGTTATATAATCAATCTCATCCCGAAACTGTGATGACAGCACGTTATGGAAGATTAAATTCAGATCCATCCAGGAATTTTCCATAGGTTGTGTTATAATTGTAGACGCTACTAGTGAAGCAAAACTTCATAGTTTATGTTGGAGAGGTGTCCGAGTGGTTGATGGTGACGCACTCGAAATGCGTTTTGGGGAAACTCAACGGGGGTTCAAATCCCCCCCTCTCCGTTGAATTTATCGAACAGAATTCAGGAGTCAGAACTGCTGAATGGGTTCTGTAAGAGTGGCGAATAAATAACCGGGTTTAAGACTACCACTAAATCGTAGATTTAGTGGTGCAACAATTCATTTGCGAGTCCCAATCCCCGACTCATTGATTCTGACTCCTGGCTACTGACTCCTGACTCCTTCTTCAAGTTATAACTGCGGCTTTTCTTCCTTTCGTTGCTGAATTTCCGGTGCTGGGTTTTGCTTGGTTTCCACAATGGGAACTACCACACCCGAAGAATTTTCTGGTTGAGATTCCTGGGGTGGAGTCACTACGGGACGAGGTTCTGGTGCTGTATTTTCTGGAGGTGGAGAAGCTTTTTGGGATTCTTTAGAATCGCGCAGGGTATCCATTAAGGATGGTGAGGAAGTCACAACCGGTGTTGATTTCTTGGTGGTATTGTTGGGATTTGGTGTGGGTTGAGAGTTCTGATTCTCAGCCGTTGTTTCTTGAGAATCGCTAGTAGGAATTGGTTCTGGAGAAACGCGAATATTCTTACGTTTTCTCCGCAAACGAGGTAATGGTACAGATTGATTGAATGAGGAATTTTGAAGTTTTTGATTTGCAGATGATGGTGATATTTCCACAACAGGTTTAGGTAGAATAGGTTGATAAGTAGATTGTGCAAAAGATGGTTTAGGTGATGATTGTAAATTGGGTTTTGATAATATCCGCGTCATGCTAAAACCTGCTGTAGCTGCAACCAAGGCAATACTAATGCTAATAACTCCCTTGGGTATACCTGTTTTTTTGCCAATGTTAGCGATTTTTGATGGTGTGGACAGAGGATGAAAAGTAGCTTTTTTAGGTGAATATTCTGATTTTAAATGCGATAAATTAATGGTGGGGATTGCTTGGGTAGGTAAACTTGGTGATGTGACAGCCAACCTATTTCCTGGTAAAAGTTGCAGCCATTCTGCTACTGTGGTGGGGCGAAATTGTGGTTCTACAGCCATTCCTCGGCTAACTGCTTGATTAACAGCCGCACTCAGATGAGGTTGTAATTCACGAGGAGAAGGCATTTGTTCTCGGTCACGCAATAATGCAGGTATGGGAACTTGTGCTGTCAAGAGTGCATAGAGGGTTGCTGCTAACCCATAAACATCTGTGGCTGCTGTGCGCCGTGCTTGAGTTAAATACTGTTCAATGGGTGCATATCCCTCGCTGACTAAGCCTGTATGTGTCTGTTTTGCCCCATTATTAAATTCTCTGGCAATGCCAAAATCAATTAGCACTACTTCCTGAGTTCCTTGACGCAAGATAATATTATCTGGTTTAATGTCTCTGTGTAGCAACCCGTTATCATGCACTACCTGCAAGGCTGCGCCTATTTGGCGGATATAATGAATGGCTGTAGCTTCTGGTAAGGGGATTCCTGGTAAAACAAATGCTGCACCTAAAGTGTCTCCGCGAATGTATTCCATTACCATGTAAGGTAAACTGTTTTCTTCAAAAAAGTCGCTGACTCGGACAATATGAGGATGAATACAAGCGGCTAATCTCCTGGCTTCATCTTGAAATTGGCGCTGAAATTTGGGAAAATCGGGATGTTGCCGCAACCTTTCATTGATAGTTTTCATCACCACTTCTTGATTTAAATAGTGGTGCATAGCTTTGAAGGTAACACCAAATCCGCCCCGCCCTATTTCCTGGAGGATGGTATATTTTCCATTCTGCAAAATTGTTCCTGCTAACATAGGGTTTTTTCAGTCTTAAATAAGCAGATAATTAATTGGGTTATATCATTCCCATCTATTATGGCAAGGGTTTTAGATTTTGGGTGTTGCTGAATTGAGGTATGAAATTCCCAAATTGAACCTTTAAAACTCAAACCTCAGTGCGTCTACTCTTCGAGATCACGAAGCGTGATTGCGCCTTTGTATGAGACTAAAATTCATACCCTTAATCAGCAGCACCAGATTTTGTAACTTCTAACTACCCAATCTGCTGTATCAAAATAATTGTTAATTGTTACCTATTCCCTATGCTGAGGCTAGAATCTGTTAATTTTTATCGGCGGTTACAGCATCAACACCAATACCCAATTTTACAGGATATTTCCTTCAGGATATCACCGGGCGATCGCCTAGCCATTGTCGGTACATCCGGCGCTGGGAAAACTTCTTTATTACGCCTCATCAACCGTTTAAATGAACCCACGAGCGGCAAAATTTATCTTCAAAATCAGGAATATCGGCAAATACCCGTTATCCAACTCCGTCAACAGGTAATGCTTGTCCAACAAGAATCTAAGTTATTGGGGATGACAGTTGGCGAAGCCTTGGCTTATCCTTTAGTTCTGCGCGGTCTACCAAAGCAAAAGATTCAGGAACAAGTCAGTTATTGGCAAGAACAACTGCAAATTCCTGAACAATGGTTAGGACGAACTGAGGTGCAACTTGCTGCTGGACAAAGACAGTTAATTGCGATCGCTCGCGCCCTAGTTACCGAACCCCATATTTTACTTCTAGATGAGCCTACATCAGCCTTAGATACTCCCACATCCACTCACTTAATCAATATACTAACTCACCTAAATCAACCCCATTCCTCGGCAATTCTGATGGTAAATCGCCAAATAGATTTAGCTCAAGCATTTTGTACCCACCTCTTACATCTTCAACAAGGTCAATTAGTAGTCAATCAACCTGCTGCTGAGATAGATTGGAGTAACTTAGCAACCAGCTTAATTCAAGCCGAAACTCAAGCACTAGCAGAATGGACTGAAAGCACATTCTGATGTTATGAGGTACAGTTTTTTATCGCAGAACCCGTAGGGGCGCAGGGTCTGCGCCCTCCATTGCATTTCATAAGAACGAGAATTGCTGTAACTCATGAACTTTGAGTAAGTAGTGAGACAGAATTAATTACACAATGTCATTGCGTAAGCGTTGCCTGGCGTTAGCCATATGGAACAAAGTGAAATGAAGCAATTCCAAGGGCTGTGATTGCTTCCCTTCCTTCGCAATGACTGTAAATATTTTTGTCCAATTACTTAGTTAGTACAGGAATTTGATTAGTAAATCTTTCTCTTGGTAATTTTGTTTGTGTTTGTGGAACATTAACATTCAAGATTTCCATGTTAAATCTGTATCCCACATTGCGGATAGTTTGAATTAAACTGGGTTGACGTGGATCAAGTTCCACCTTTTTCCGCAACGATAAAACATGAGTATCAATGGTGCGTGGATTATCAATAGCATCAGGCCAAGCACGACGTAATAATTCCGATCTACTTAAAGGCACTCCTCCAGCTTGTGCTAAAACGTATAATAAGCTGAACTCCTGGGGCGTTAAATCAATAAACTCCCCTTGAAACCGCACCCGACGCTGAACTAAATCAATTTGCAAACTGCCATAATCTAAATAGGCTGGTGCAGTAGGTGTCCGGTTACGGCGGATAATTGCCTCAACCCTAGCCAAAAATTCCTGCATTCCAAAAGGTTTGCTTAAATAATCATCCGCCCCCGCTTTTAATCCCGTCACAATATCGGCTTCATTTGTACGAGCAGATAGCATAAGAATTAAAGGCTGTTGTTGACGATGTAACCAGCGGCAAAACTCGACCCCATCACCATCCGATAAATCCGCATCTAGAATGACTAGAGTGGGTTGATGGCTGATAAACACTTCTTTTGCTTGATAAATACTGGCAGCTTGATGAACTCGGTATTCTAGTTGTTGCAAGTGCCAACCCAACAACGACCTCAGATGGGGATTCCCCTCAACAATTTCTATACAAACCGAACCCACAGTGGTAAGACCCCTTAGCGTTGATGAATCTCAAATTAACAATCTCATGGTTAAGGTTTTGTAGTTTTTGTTACTTCAATAGACATATTCTTCACATTTTCCTCAAAAACCTTGCAGAAAATTTATTTTTTACGTTATTTACAGCCAAGCTAGTAGCTTTATTAAATTTTTATTACGTTTACATTATATCCATTTGACAACGGTAATAGGTAAATAAAATTACTTTTCTATTAATTGTAGCGATAGACCACTAGTAGTCTGTCAAGCCGAAAATGACGGGGGCAGGGGGCAGGGGGC
>NZ_JADEWA010000264.1:0-7600 GCF_015207865.1 Dolichospermum sp. LEGE 00246 | reverse complement strand
AGAGACAGGGGGTGGGGTTCTTGTACCTCATAACACCGGAGAGTGCTGTATGTTGGGTTGACATAAGAAACCCAACATAAAATCCTTTTATTTAATCGTCATTTTGGTGACACTTTCAGGTATGTTTATTTTCAAATAATCAGCAATAAACTCACCATACTTTTTCTTGATTTCCATAGGGAGAAACTCGAATCCTTTGATATTTAATCTACATTCAGGAGAGCCACAACAACATTCGGGAACGGCAATACTAATATACTCCGTCGTCTCATAATCCCAGGTAATCTCAGTTCCAGCAGGAATATCAACCAATGCGACGAAATCGTAGCCGCCAAATTTATTATTCCGAACTCCTGTATTTGGGCTACAAGAATGATTGATTAATCGCGCCGGTTCATCCAATTGAATATGCCGGTCAAAATCCATTTGGAAAGAGTGCATAGTTCTTTCTGAAAGGATTTCAACTTGGTTTCCAACTACCACAGTCTCATCCTTATGAAACCATCGGTTGGCAAAAACGCTTCTGCCTTTACTTGTTACTTTTACTAAGGTATCTAATTCCATCATCCTATTTTTTAGTAGAGATTACGAATCTTATTCCGATTCCATGAGATTGCTATTAAGAAGCGACACTGGAATATTAATTGGCTCACTATCCACAGATGAAAGTGCGGCAACAATCGGCTCGTTGACTTGTACTTCATGATCCTGCTCAGTATCCTGAGATTTAGTTTGACCAAAAATCATTGCCATCAAGACAAAAGTAGCACCAATAATACCACGTACCCCCAGTTTCTCTCCCAGCAATAAAAACGAAAAAACTGCTGCAAAAATCGGCTCAAGGGTATACATTAAGGCCGTTTCGTAAGCGTTAACCCATTTTTGAGCCAATACTTGGAGAAGAATGGTAGCAGCAGTATCAAATAAACCTAAATACAAAATTACAGCCCAGTTAGCACCTATGGACTCATACTGTCTAACTAAATCTGGCGCTCCCCAAATTAAAGACACTATTGCTATTACCCAAAGCTGGATTGCTGTCAGTGGTAAAATAGGGTGGCGTAAAGTGATGGACTCAAGCTTAAGAATGTAGATAGAGTAAAGAAAGGCGTTACCCAACATCAAGAAATCGCCGACCACTATCTGCTCACTTTCCCAACACATCACTCCCACCCCAAAGATAGCCATTGCTGCGGCGAGGAAAGTTTTCAGCAATACTTGCCGACCTAGTAATTGTCCCAATAGAGGAACTAGAATAACGTTAAAACTCGCAATAAATGCAGCATGATTGGCAGAGGTAGTTTCCAGGGCAACTGTTTGGAGAGTTAAGGTACTAAAGATTATCAGTCCTAATAAAATTCCATCCCGTAGCAGGGGAAGATTCACAAAACGCAAATAGGGGGTGAAAGGTAATGCGGCTACTGCGAAGCGGGTTGCAAATATTACTGAAGGAGAAAGGCTACCAAGGGCTGCTTTAAGAACTGGGTAGCTCGTACCCCAGATGAGAGTGACGAGAAGCAACACTGCTATACCCGAATAATAGAGAGTGTTTGGTGATTTTTGAGAGTAGTTATTTAATTCTATGGTCATTAAGCAGCATAGCCTCTTATCAATTTAACTATATTCCGTTAGTTAACCGTAAAGCGGTTCACTAGAGTGAGAAATATTAACGTTTATTGTTTCTTCATCAGCATATCTAAAAAAAATTAGGTTAGTTCACTTGAATTCTTCGCACAAAAGCAAAACCCAAGACTTATAAGCATTTGTTGGGTTGCGCTGTCGCTTGACAATCAAGACAGTCGCTACAAAAACTCTTACCGAACATTATTGAATGCTGAAGGACATACATTCCTATAAAAAACTGCCCCAGATATCCTAACACACTAATTATACTCAAAACGACTAGAAGCTGGACTTTTTTATCATACAAATAACAAGTTCAAAGCCTTTCCTTTGCACCTTTCCCTAACCCTCTCCTAAGAGGAGAGGGAAAAGGAATAACATTTAATACTGGAGAGGTTTACCAGAGGGGTTTCATATTTGGTTAAACTATGAACCGTTTGCAGTATAATACGAAAAATAAAAAACTCAACATTATCTGGCTATTATTTTCAAACAGAGAACTTCTACTTGATATTTAGTTTCTCCAGTTGATTAACTCGAATTGTCAACTTATTAATTTTCTGATTTAATTCAACCACCAAATTAGCTAAATTCTTAAACATCTTTTCCTGTTGCGACTGTGATAAATTTTGTCTCGCATTAGGAGAAACTTGAGGACTATCAGCAACAGGTAATTGATTATTTTTCCCAACCATTAACTCAAGTTGTTGTAAGCGTAATTGTAAACTCCTAACATCAGACTCTAAATTATTAACGCGGAAATCAACTTGTTGCGGTAAAGCAGAATTTAATAAAACACTACTCCAAACAACAAACACACACAGCCCAGTTACCAACAATCTTTTCAATATCATGCTTATTAAAGATTATTAAATGAAAATGGCTCTACCGTTCCCTTTCTGTAAAACAACATTTATTGTAGGTTGGGTTGACGCAAGGAAACCCAACAAATTTTACCATCTTACCGTCAATATTGGGTTTCACTTCGTTCCACTCAACCTACCTTAGAACCGTTTTATTTATCAGCCTGTAATCCAGAAAATAGCCTTGTCCAATTTAAATTATTAGCAATTACTTCACCTTCTTTCACCTCAAAAGTGCGATTAATAGCTTGTGGTTCTTTAATTGCTTGAACACAAATTTCCGCCACATCATCACGGCTAACTTTTCCTCTAATATTATCACCTTGCTCAAAAATTAACTCCTGCCCTCCTGCTGATTCTGTCAAAGCACAAGGTCTAATAATTGTATAGGGAATTCCACTAGCTTTCAGGCTTTCTTCTCCTCGCAACTTCCAGGTTAAAATCCCTCCCAATTGGTCATTTAATCTCACTGCTGGTGGTTCTTCATCTAAATTAATTCCTGGTCTTCCGGGACGAGTTACCCCAGCGGAACTGATTAATACAAATTGAGGTAAAGTTTCCCCACCATAAGCTTGAATTGAAGCAACTTCCAGTGCGAAAAACCCCGGATTAAAAGCAGGATTTAAAGCACCATCATATTCAAACTTACTCAACATTAATTGCATAGAACAAACTTTGCTAATGTCCATTGGTGGACAGTCCTTAACAATTTTGGCACGAAATACGGGAACTAAATCTGTAAAAGGAATCTGAATATCTAGCCAATTATTAGCAACAGTATCAAAAGAATAGCTATAACCAACACCATCCCAAGTTGATTCTGTGCGGATAAATATTTTATAACGTTGTCCATCACCTTTAACCCGCAATTTCACACCTTGATAACCAGATAAATCCAGCAAAGGTGAGAAATTCTTAGTTCTCACCGAAGCAAACCCCCCAGAATTAGCAGTAGAAACATTACCTGTAAATACTGCTGTATTTTCCCTAATTTGGAAACTACTAGCACTAATACCCCCCATAACCACATCATCTAAAGCACCCCAGATATTTTTGATTTCATCTGATGGTTTCGTGAAATCAAATATCGGTTTTTCACCCGCAGCAACCAGATATTTTGCGGCTGCTGTTACTAAATTTTTCACACCTTGATATTCAACATTTTCTGGTGTATCCCCGACAATTTCCGGCAGATAAAATTTCACACCTTGATTATATTTTGCTCTATCGGGTGTATCTCCCTCCACAGGTTGAACACGCACTGACGTACAACAAATTACAGCTTGAATATTAGCCATAACTAAATTTGTCAAAGTCTCTGGTTTGGTAATATCTCCAACTACCAAATTAATATCATCACCCAGAACTTGCCGCGCTTTTTCAATATCTCGAACTAAACAGCGCACATTATAACCCTGTGTTATTAATTTCTTAACAACTCGTTTACCCACACCACCCGTTGCACCAGCTACCAAAATTACAGCCATATTTTCTCCTTGTTTTGGTCTATCTTGATAATCTGTGGAACTACCTGGAAATAATTTTTGAATCCAATTAAGAATCGGAAATACTTCAAAGTAAGTTAGGGTTTTAATAAACCTGCATAAATCCCATTGAGAGCGGTTGTTATTATTCATAGTTACGATTTAAACATGGTATTTTAGTGTTATTGTATCAATTTTTTGTAGATTTAGATCCCCGACTTCTCAAAGAAATCGGGAATCTGGATAGCCAGATTACTATTTTTTGGTATAATGCTCATACAATATGATAATTGCCGTGATGAGTCAATTTGCTAACGCCCAAGCTGAATATGAGAAATTTCCTGAAGAATTTACCAGCATTATTATTAGTACGGTAAATAAACAAGGCATCCCTAATGCTAGTTATGCTCCTTTTGTGATGGACGATGATAAGAACATCTATATTTATGTGAGTGGACTAGCTACTCATACGCAAAATGTTCAAAATCATCCTTTTGTGAGTGTTCTATTTATTGATGACGAAGTTAAAACTAACCAGATTTTTGCTCGTCGGCGGTTAAGCTTTGATTGTACCGCAAATTTGATAGAAAGGGAAACTGAAAAATGGCAGCAAATTGTTGATAAATTTCAGCTTCGTTTTGGGGAACTGATTTCTACATTACGCAGTTTACCAGATTTTCGGATTTTGCAACTGACACCGAAGACTGGACGTTTTGTAATTGGGTTTGGGGCTGCGTATAATATTAGTAACGACAATATAAATCAACTTGTACAAATTACCAAGGATTCACTTTCATAATTATGCTGAAATTTCAACCTCCGGGTTTTGGTAGTAAATTCATTCATACATCTTTGGGGGCAATGGTTTATTATACCCAAATTAGCAATCCTTGGGAAAATACCAAAAATCAAGATTTACCACCATTATTGTTTCTACATAACTTTGGTGGTGGTGCGTCTGCTTATGAATGGTCAAAAATTTACCCAGCTTATGCGTCAACATATCGAATTTTAGCCCCGGATTTAATTGGCTGGGGAAAATCTGCTCACCCTGTGAGAGATTATCAAATTGAAGATTATTTAACGACGATTCTTGAGTTTATTTCGCAAACTTGTGATCAACCTGTAACTGTCATAGCATCTTCTTTAACTGCGGCTTTTACTATTCGTCTGGCTGTTACTTATCCCGATTTATTCAACGCTTTATTTTTAGTTTGTCCTGCGGGTTTTAATGATTTTGGAGAAGGTGCAGGGAGAAGATTACCGCTTTCTTTAATTAATACACCTTTAGTAGATAATTTAATTTATGCTTTAGGTGCAGAAAATGAAATTGCAGTGAGAAACTTTTTGCAGAGTTTTCTATTTGCTAAACCGGAAAGAGTTACACAGGAAATGGTGTCAGCTTATTTAAGTTCTGCACAAAAATATCAAGCTAAGTTTGCAGCTTTGTCTTTTTTACGAGGAAATTTGTATTTTGATTTGAGTTTATATATTCAACAACTTCAAGTTCCCACTGTGATGTTGTGGGGTGAAAATGCCCAATTTACAAATATGCAATTAGGACGACGGTTAGCAAATTTAAATACTGAAGCAATTCAGGGTTTTCATGAAATACCCGATACGGGAATTCTGCCCCATTTAGAAATACCAGCAGTTGTGATAGGGATTTTGCAAAAATACAACAAAACTGGAAAATTAGAAATCTAAAGGACTAAAATTATCTGTGTTCATCTGCGTTTATCTGCGTTTAATTCTGACTTCTTGTACGCGAAAGGTTTACACCATCAAGAAAGTTGTAATATAGAAATAGCTCTTCACTCACCACAACCAATGACATCAACTCTGCTGAAATTTCCACGCCTTAATGCACCTACGCTGCACTCTCTACCCAACGGTTTGACGATTATCGCCGAACAAATGCCGATAGACGCGGTTAATCTTAACCTCTGGGTAAAAACCGGTTCTGCAATGGAGTCAGATGCTATTAATGGTATGGCTCACTTTTTAGAACACATGATTTTTAAGGGTACGCAGAAACTCATTAGTGGTGAATTTGAACGCCGGATTGAAGAACGCGGTGCGGTGACTAATGCTGCTACTAGCCAAGATTACACCCACTATTACACCACAACTGCGCCTAAAGATTTTGCCGAATTAGCTCCTTTGCAAATAGATGTTGTTTGTAATCCGAGTATTCCTGATGATGCTTTTGAACGGGAACGATTAGTAGTTTTAGAAGAAATTAGACGTTCTGAAGATAATCCTAGACGACGAATTTATCGTCATGTCATGGAAACTGCTTTTGATTCCTTACCCTATCGTCGTCCTGTACTGGGACCTGAATCTGTTATTTCTCAAGTTAAACCGCAACAGATGCGAGATTTTCATGCTCATTGGTATCAACCTCAGTCAATTACAGCAGTTGCTGTGGGTAATTTACCAGTAGAAGAATTAGTAGAAATTATTGCGGCAGAATTTAATAAAAATTATCAACAAACTACCAATAAACTAACACAAACAGCAGCAATTCCTGAACCTGCATTTACACAAATAGTCCGTCGGGAAGTTGTTGATGAAACTCTCCAACAAGCAAGATTAGTGATGATGTGGCGAGTTCCTGGATTGATGGAGTTAGATGAAACTTATGCGCTTGATGTTGTAGCGGGTATTTTAGGACATGGGAGAACATCTAGATTAGTGCAAGATCTACGGGAAGAACAGGGACTGGTATCTTCAATTTCTGTGAGTAATATGAATAATCTATTGCAAGGTGTGTTTTCGATTTCTGCTAAATGTGATGTAGAAAATTTAGCGGCTGTGGAAGCAGGAATTATTCAACATCTTCGCAAATTACAAACAGAATTTGTCAAAGAATCAGAAATTGCTCGTGTTCAACAACGGGTAGCTAATCGGTTTATATTTGGAAATGAAACACCAAGCGATCGCGCTGGGTTGTATGGTTATTATCAGTCATTGATTGGTGACTTAGAACCAGCCTTTAATTATCCCCAATATATTCAAGCACAAGCAGCCACTGATTTAATCCAAGCTACAAAAGATTATCTGTCTCCAGATGCCTATGGTGTCGTTGTCATCAAGCCTGTTTAAGTTTGACTTAAATCTCAAAGGAAATATATACTGCAACCGGTTCATAGTTTAATCAAATATGAAACCCCTCTGGTAAACCTCTCCAGTATTAAATGTTATTCCTTTTCCCTCTCCTAGAGAGGTGCGGTGAGAGGCTTTGAACCTTGTTCTTTGTATGATAAAAAAGTCCAGCTTCTAGCCGTTTTGAGTATAGTAATCTTATTTGATTGCCAGAGTGAGATCCCCGACTTCTTAAAGAGGATGTTTTAAAAGTGGTATTCCGTAATTTTCATCACATTGCTACCCCCCTTTCCCCTTATAAAGGGGGGAAACAATAAAAATCCAGTTCCCTCCCCTTTAAGTAGTGAGACAGAATTAATTACACAATGTCATTGCGTTAGCGCAGCGTGGCGTTAGCCATATGGAACGAAGTGAAATGAAGCAATTCCCAGGGTTGTGATTGCTTCCCTTCGCTCGCAATGACTGTAAATATTTTTGTCCAATTACTTACAAGGGGAGGGTTAGGGATGTCTCTTATACACA
>NZ_JADEWA010000263.1:0-7622 GCF_015207865.1 Dolichospermum sp. LEGE 00246 | reverse complement strand
TCAATTAACAATCCTGTAAATCCTCAAATCCTATAAATCTTGATATAGCTACGCTATCAGACAATTAATCATCAATAAAAATGACCAGATTCATACATGACCAATTTTCTAAAGACTATTTAGAAGAACTTCTGAAAAACTATGGAGAAGTACAAGCACCTAGTCGAGTTGCAGCAGAAATCAAAGAAATAGATGTTTATTTTTCACCATACCCCCAAGTAGATCCTAATTTGCAACTATTAGGACTATTAGGTAAAATGGCATCAAAGCCAGCAATATTTGAACCCTATCGCAACCCAGTTACAGCAGATGAAATCCTAGATTGTATAGTAAAATTAGTAGAAGTTAAATCCCTATTAAAAAGAGAAGCAAAACGAAATAACACCAAAATCTCAGAAAACGAAATTCCGAAATTATGGATACTTACCCCTACCGCATCTGCTAACCTTTTATCAGGCTTTTATGCTACATTAAAAAATGACTCTTTAGCGGGAATATACTACTTAGGTGACTCTTTTCGTACAGCCATAGTAGTAATTCATCAATTACCACGTATAGAAGAAACCCTATGGATTAGAATGTTAGGAAGAGGAACAGTTCAAAAAGAAGCTATTGACGAACTTATAGCATTACCTGCAAATCATCCTTTCAGGAGAATCACGCTAGAATTATTTTACAATCTGCAAACGCATTTGACAAAAAATAATCAAGATCCGGAAGATAGAGAGGTAATTATGAGACTAGCACCATTGTATCAACAAGAAAGAGATTTAGCAATTTGGCAAAAAGAATCAGCATTAATTATCCGCTTGCTAAATAAACGATTTGGAGAAATTCAACCTGGGTTAATTGAACGGATTCAAAAATTACCAATTGAGAAAATAGAATCTTTGGGAGAAGCATTATTAGATTTTAGCAAGGTTGATGATTTAGAAAATTGGTTAAAAGAAAATTAGCTAACTAAAAAATACAACATGATTGATATTACCTTTCCACCAATCGTCTTCCGTCTTCAGTCCGCCGAGGGTTATAAACCCCCGTCTAATAGCGAAAGTCCTCTAAAAGAGGACTAAAAAAAATCAACGTAATTAATATTACTCTTTCCACCAATCGTCTTCAGACGATTTTAGCTTTTAGACAGAGGTTTTTAACCTCTGGCTACTGGCTACCGGCTACTCTAACTATTTGGATATCTCCGGCTATTTGGATATCTCTGAATATCTCTGAATATTTCTCTATTTATATGAATACCTGTGGTTATAGGTAGTACATTTATACTTTTGCGTGAGATCATAAAAATGTTGGGTTTCTTTGCGTCAACCAAACCGACAAATAACCAAAGCAAAATATTAATTTTTAATAAGGGACATTAATTAATATCTTAAAAAAGATAAAATCATTTTTTCCACCAATCTGGGCAACCTGTAAATGTAGCTAAATATTAATCATCTAAAAATATGTCTTTGTGGCAACTTTATTATCATATTGTTTGGGGAACAAAAGAACGTCAACCTCTAATTATGCCCCATAACGAACCTGATCTTTATAATTACATAATTGGTAAATCAGATGCCCTTCATTGTATAATTCATGCAATAGGTGGTATAGAAGACCACATTCATGTAGTTGTATCTATTCCGCCGACAATGGCAATTGCAGATTTTGTAAAAAACATTAAAGGAAGTAGTTCCTACTATTCAAACCACACCTCTACTAATACATCAAATAAATTTGCTTGGCAAGAAGGATATGGTGTATTTTCTCTAGGTAGCAAGCAACTTGAACAAGCTGTTAATTATGTCAAAAATCAAAAACATCATCATTTACAAGGAACAACTAATCATCATTTAGAAAAAATAGAAATAGTCTAGTATTTTCGCTGATTTTCCCGTAAAATAACTGCAAATATCCTAATTAATTAAACAAAAACAGAAAAAGTAACAACACGGAGATAATAATATTTTGACAGTAAAATCTATACCAATAACCTCCGCCCAAGTGCGATCGCATCTTATTGATGCCTTACAACTTGACCTCATCGGACCCACACCCGATGATATTGTCCACGCTGAAGAAACTTTAGATCAAGCACCATCCAAATGGTATCTAACAGGCTTCCTAGTCCCCTATGGTGCGCCTATGGAACAGCGCGAAGATGATACGGTTGATGATGATTTAGACGTAGTTCAAGGCGGTGGTGCAGGTGAAGATGAAAATATTCCAGACAAACCATTCGCTAAGAAAGCTTTTTTCCCTTCCTCAATGGGTTTAAGTTTACTGGTTGCGGAAAATGCCAGTCAACTTAATGTGACAGTACAGTGGGGTGATTATTTTCCGTTAAAAGATCATACCGTTGGACAATCTGCAAATAATGTTGGTGAAGCAGAAATTCTCTCACCCTCAGAAATAGAAACGATACCCACATCAGAAGCACCAAATCACAGTGTATCGGGGAACTGGAAGCGGATTCCCCGTCAAGCCCAAATAACTATTCCTCTAAAATTACCACTTCATCAAAGCCAATCCCCAAAAACTATTCCCATACCAGATCACCACGGCTTACAAATCGTCGTCTCTATTCGTCCTGTAACATCCAAGGAACTTGTTCCTGGGGGGACTCGTTCTGTTTCCGTATTTCTGGTCAATAATCGCCTTCCCACCTCAGATAAAGAGCGTGATGTTACCTATACTTTTCAAACCAGTTTAATCATCAATACCCCAGAACCGTTAGTACCTCGTCCTAATTTACGCGGACGAGATCATCAGGATTGGGATGAAAACGTTGCTGATTTACAATATCGTGATGATTATGAATATGCTGTAGGTCATAACGTTTCTGCGATCGCTCTCACAAATCCTGATGGTAGTTGTCAAGAAGTCCGTACCGCTTGGATACCAACCGCTGATGTAGAAAAGGTCATAGCTGCTGACGTAGAAAACGTTGAGTTGGGAATGGAAGCCCTAGCCGCCGCACCCACACCAGAAGCATTGCAAAATATGCTGAGTCCAATGGTAGGTGCTTACATTGATTGGATCAAAGAACAACGGGCAAAATGTCCCACCGAACCCAAACGGCAAAATGTCGCCCTAGATTTACTGCAACGTGGGGAAAATACAGCTAAACGCATCGCATCAGGTATCAAAGCATTAGGTAATCCCCAAGTATTTGCCTCCTTCTGTATTGCCAATCGCGCCATTGCTACAGCAATGCGCCAACGTGCTACTCACGGTAAAAATACTTCTCCCGAAAGGGAAACAGCCCCAAAATGGCGACCCTTTCAACTAGCGTTTTTACTAATAAACTTGCCAGGAATAGCCTACCCCGAAAATAGCGATCGCCAATTAGTTGATTTACTATTTTTCCCCACCGGTGGCGGTAAAACCGAAGCCTACTTAGGACTGGCTGCCTTTACCCTAGTTCTGCGACGACTGCGTTATCCCGGTATCAAATCCGCCGGTTTAAGCGTCCTCATGCGCTATACCCTGCGGCTGTTGACTCTCGACCAACTCGGAAGGGCGGCAACAATGATTTGCGCCTTAGAATTGGAACGCCAGAAAAACCCCCAGCAGTTAGGAACTTGGCCGTTTGAAATAGGACTGTGGGTAGGACAAAGCGCAACACCCAACCGCATGGGCAAAAAAGGAGATAATGACGAAAACACTGCTAGAAAGCGGACTCTTGATTTCCAAAAAAATAACGGTAGCCCATCACCTATCCCTTTAGAAAGTTGTCCTTGGTGCGGGACAAAATTCAACCTTTACTCATTCCAATTAAAACCAAAACCCGAACAACCAAAAAATTTACAAATAGGTTGCGCCAATCGTCGCTGTAATTTCCAAGGTGATCATCCTTTACCAATAGTCGCCGTAGATGAATCAATATATCGCCGCTTACCTTGTTTTATTATCTCCACAGTTGATAAATTTGCCAGTCTGCCCTGGGTAGGAGAAACAGGTGCATTATTTGGACGAGTAGACCGCTACGACAATGATGGCTTTTACGGACCCACTCAAATAGGCTGTGGTAAACCCCTGGGCGGCTATTTACCACCACCAGATTTAATTATCCAAGACGAATTACATTTAATTTCTGGACCCTTGGGAACAATGGTAGGACTATACGAAACTGCCATTGATGCCTTGTGTAGCCAAGAAATAGACGGCAAAAAAATTCGTCCGAAAATAGTTGCTTCCACTGCCACAGTCCGCCGCGCCAGCAAGCAAATTCAAGCATTATTTGGTCGCAGTGAAGTTGATATATTTCCACCACCAGGACCCGATAAACGCAATTCCTTCTTTGCGAAAACTGTCCCCGCCACAGTCAAAAACGCCCGCACCTATGTAGGAATTGCGGCTCAAGGACGCAGTTTAAAAGTAGTATTATTGCGTACATACTTAGCCTTACTAGGTGCAGCTCAAAAACATTGGCTAGAACAAGGAGGAAAGAAAAATTCCCACAACCCAGCAGATCCTTACATGACACTGTTAGGTTACTTTAATTCCCTACGTGAACTCGGTGGCAGTCGGCGGATTGTGGAAGACGAAGTAAATTCTGGACTAGTGCGTTACAGCCAGCGCAAGCGAGTAGATGAAATATCCGGGATATTTGCTGGTCGTAAAATTGATGACGAACCAGAAGAATTAACTTCCCGTGTTAATACTAGCGATGTTGCCGATACTAAGCGGCGAATGGAATCAACCTTTGATCTAGAGGAAAAAGTTGATGTTGTTTTAGCAACAAACATGATTTCCGTAGGTTTGGATATTACCCGCTTGGGTTTAATGGTAGTTCTCGGTCAACCCAAGACAGCAGCCGAATATATCCAAGCTACCAGCCGCGTAGGACGGGCAGAGGAAAAACCAGGGTTAGTAGTCACTTTACTGAACATTCATCGTCCCCGCGATCGCTCTCATTATGAACGATTCGGTGCTTGGCATTCAACATTTTATCGAGCGGTAGAGGCAACTAGCGTAACTCCTTTTTCCCCTCGCGCTATTGATAGAGGTCTTGCAGCCATTACCGTAGCTTTAGCACGTCTCGGACACCCAAAAATGACAGCACCACGCCATGCTTTTGATATTACTCAACATCGTCAAGATTTAGATTTTGTCGTTGATACCATAGCCCAGCGCGCAAAAATGCACGATAAAGAGCTTGATGTAATTGAAGCCGAAGCACTAAGTCAGAAGGTGAAAAACCAAGTTAAAGACTTGCTTGATTTGTGGGAACGTATCGCCAATAGCAGTAGCAAAATTAGCCTTCAATATCAACGGGAAGTAGGCGAAGCACCTGCACTAATATTTGACCCTCTCGACCCAGAATTAAACAACCAACCCCTAGAAGTACAAAAGAAATTCAAAGCCCAGCGAAGTTTGCGCGATGTTGAACCAACAGTTAATCTGTGGGTAATTAATCCTTATGGAAATGAGGTAGAGGAGGCAGGAAAATGAATAAATCTAGCAGAAAAAAATCACCACCAGGACAAGTTCGCCAAAGTCAAATTCTCTCTACCTTTGGACCTGGGGCAATGGTAGATTTACCGAAACATTCTGTGTTAATTGGTGGGTTAAATCATTGGCGTGGCGACAGAAAACTCATCTTTGAAGACCGTCTAGCGGCTAGGGTTGCCGAAATTTTAAAAGTCGCTCACATCAAACTCTATGCGCCACCAGTTGATGAACAAGACCCAAAGCCGCCCGCACGGGGATTAATGTTTTTACTTTTCCCACTTGGTTTTTAGCCCAAGTCAGGGAAACTTGGTACGACAATAAAACCCAAAAAACCTACCGCACTCGCCCTTTGATACCTTGGGGTAATTTGGTCAGTGGTAAGTATCTTAATTCTGAGAAAAAATCAATCCCCGTTGTCCCCGTTCGCTTTGTCCAAGCCTGTGTGAAAGGACATATCAGCGATATTAATTGGTATCGTTTTGTACATAATGACTCTGATAATAAATGTCGAGGTCAGCTATGGTTGGATGAAGGTGGTTCTGGTAACGACTTTGCGGAAATTTATGTTCGCTGCGAAGGCTGTAAAAATAAACGTCGTCCCCTTGCTAATGCTACAGTCCGCAATGGTAAAGTTTTAGGTGAATGTCAGGGACACCGCCCTTGGCTTGGTGATTTTGCCCAAGAACTGAGTTGTATTCGTGAATCCACCAAGCTACCAGAATACAATCGCTTATTAGTGAGGTCTGCTAGTAATGCTTATTTTTCCCAAGTTCTCAGCGTGATCTCTCTCCCTGATTCTGACGCACCTTTGCAAAACGCAGTAAATTCAGTCTATGAAAACTTTCTTCATTGTCTTGAAAGTATTGATGAGTTGAAAATGTACCGCAAAAATCCCAAAGTCTCCACAGCTTTAGAAGGATTTACCAATGAAGCCGTCTGGGAAGAAGTGCAACGAAAACAAAGACGACAAGAAAAACCACATAAAAGTATTAAGCAAGTAGAAATTGAGACACTACTTTCTAGTGCCGTCGAAATTGGGGAAGATGTACCAGAAGGTGATTTTTACGCCAGGTCACGTAGTTTAGATAATTTACAACCTACCTTTTCTGCCTGTATTGAACGAATTGTTTTAGTACATCGGTTACGGGAAGTAATTGCTCAGGTGGGTTTTACTCGCTTTGAGGCGGAAATGCCAGATATTGACGGCGAACTTGATATCAGCGTCAGGCGTGCTGCATTGGATATTGAACCTACTTGGGTGCCGGCAATTGAGAATAGAGGCGAAGGTGTATTTATTGCTTTCCGCAAGGAAGCTATTGAAAATTGGTTAAAGCGAGAAGCTGTCAAAAAACGGGGGCGAGAATTATCAAGAGGATTTGATATTTGGTGTGCGCGTAAAGGTATAGACCAGGAAAAGGAAAAAGTTAAGTTTCCCGGACTACCATATATTATGCTGCATTCATTATCACACTTATTAATTATGGCAGTATCACTAGAATGCGGTTATGCGTCCAGTTCTATCCACGAGCGCATTTATGCTAGTGAAGCTGGTTATGGAATTCTTTTATACACTGGCGCAACTGGGTCAGAAGGTACTTTAGGCGGACTGGTAGAAGTTGGCAAACACATTGAATACCATTTGGAAATAGCATTAGAGCAAGGAAGATTATGCTCCAATGATCCGGTTTGCGCCCAGCATAAACCAGATAATGAGCAAGAGGAGCGTTTTTTACATGGTGCTGCTTGTCATGGCTGTTTACTGATTGCGGAAACATCTTGCGAACGGCGTAATGAATTTCTTGACAGGGCATTGGTAGTTGCCACTGTTGAAGGAACAGGAGCAGAATTCTTTGAGGATAAAGGAGGATGAAGAGTTTTCTTAACCTCAGTCGTCCAGCCCTGGTTAATTTAGCAACGGCTTTGGTGGCGATCGCTCTTCTACTTCCTAACAGCTAATTTAGCAATTTCAGAAAGTGGAGAAAATGGACTAAAAAAGTTTTTCTCGGAGCGACACAAAGTAATACGAAAATTGCCAATCACTCAAAATCATTTCCATCAAATTAATCAAATTAATCATAGTTCAGACCTTTAAAATTTTTTCAATCATCCGATTAGCTTGGGAACTATAACTACCACCAAACAAATTAAAATGATTTAAAACATGATACAGA
>NZ_JADEWA010000262.1:0-7674 GCF_015207865.1 Dolichospermum sp. LEGE 00246 | reverse complement strand
TTTATTTAGTTATTAAAAATAATTAAAAACTTTCTTGATTTTAAAAACCTGGGTTGAATATCCATATTAGATGAACCATGAATAAAAAAGAGCAACCTGAACAAAAAAAAATACCTATCGGTGTCGAAAAAATTCGCACGATGATCGAAGGCTTTGACGATATCAGTCATGGCGGTTTACCTGTGGGTCGAACTACTTTAGTTAGTGGAACTTCAGGAACCGGCAAGACTCTATTATCACTGCAATTCCTTTATAATGGCATCACTTACTTCGATGAACCCGGAGTATTTGTTACCTTTGAAGAATCACCCAGTGACATTATTAAAAATGCCCATATTTTTGATTGGAATTTACAACGGTTGATTGATGAAGGTAAATTATTTATTCTCGATGCATCTCCTGACCCTGAAGGTCAAGATATAGTTGGTAATTTTGATTTATCTGCCCTGATTGAACGTTTACAATATGCCATTCGTAAATATAAAGCTAAACGGGTTTCCATTGATTCCATGACAGCCATATTTCAACAATATGAAGCTGTCGGAGTAGTGCGACGAGAAATTTTTCGGTTAGTAGCACGGCTAAAACTATTGAATGTCACCACCATCATTACCACTGAACGGGGTGAAGAATATGGACCAGTAGCATCCTTTGGAGTCGAAGAATTTGTTTCCGATAATGTAGTAATTTCTCGCAATGTTTTAGAAGGAGAACGTCGGCGGCGAACCATTGAAATTCTCAAGTTACGGGGGACAACCCACATGAAAGGTGAATATCCCTTCACAATTACCAATGAAGGAGTTAATATATTCCCCCTGGGAGCAATGCGTTTAACACAACGATCTTCTAATGTGCGGGTATCTTCTGGAGTGAAAGTTCTTGATCAAATGTGTGGTGGTGGTTTCTTTAAAGATTCGATTATTTTAGCCACAGGAGCTACAGGTACTGGTAAAACCTTATTAGTTAGTAAGTTTATTCAAGATGGCTGCATTAGTGGTGAGCGAGCAATATTATTTGCCTATGAAGAATCTCGCGCCCAACTTTCCCGAAATGCCCATTCTTGGGGTATAGATTTTGAAGAATTAGAACATCAAGGATTACTGAAAATTATTTGTACCTATCCTGAATCAACTGGTTTAGAAGATCATTTACAAATTATTAAATCAGAAATCTCCCATTTTAAACCTGCTCGTATTGCCATTGATTCACTTTCTGCAATGGCTAGAGGTGTTAGTAATAATGCTTTTCGTCAGTTTGTAATTGGTGTCACAGGTTATGCTAAACAAGAAGAAATTACTGGTTTTTTTACCAATACTACAGACCAATTCCTGGGTTCTAATTCCATTACTGACTCCCATATTTCCACGATTACAGATACAATTTTGATGTTACAATATGTAGAAATTCGGGGAGAAATGTCGCGGGCAATTAACGTATTTAAAATGCGCGGCTCATGGCACGATAAGGGCATTCGTGAATATAATATTACGGCAGATGGTCCTGACATTAAAGATTCATTCCGTAATTATGAGCGGATTATCAGTGGTGCGCCTACGCGCGTTAGTATAGACGAAAAGGCAGAACTTTCTCGGATTGTCAAACGTTTTGAAGACAAACCAAGTTCTGATGTCTAACATGAGTTATCGTGCGATATTCCTGCCCAAATCTCCAGATCGTGCTATATTTTGTGTTGAAGACAAGTATTCTGCCGCTAAATTAATATTTTTTGTGTGAGGGGATGCGGTGAAAGGACAGCAATTATTCCATTGTTTCTTACCTGGTGTAACAGTAGCAGTATTAACAACTCAGCCCGCTTGGGCTACTGTTATGAAAGTGAATGAGTTACAGCTAAAGTCTACTTCTAGTGTGTTGGTTTCTACTGATAGTAGAAATTTATTCCCAGACAATAGCCTACTGCCTAAAAGTAAAGTTAATAGTAACCCAGGATTATTACCTGTTAGTTATTTTAGTCAAGGCAGTATCAAGCCTGTTGGTAACTCCAGTCTACCTATAATCATGGCTGACAATTATCTCAGCACTGAGGGAGAAAAAAGTTCTCCAAACTATGACAGTAGATTTGTAAGTTTTTCTGATTTATCAAATTCAAATAATAATTTACTGTTTGCGAGTAATTCTCAGTTAGGTAGTTTAAGTAACTCTGATCAGCAAGTGATCAATGGTGATGTTGAGATATCAAAGTTACTAGAGTCTAGTAATTGCCCACAGTCACAGCCTAAGAGTCAATCAGCTTTGCTACTTACTGCTAACACCTGCTTACCTCAAAATAATAGTTTGATAGCACAAACAACTGTTCCTAATACGACAGAAACCAGTACACCTCCGACCGCAGAAAATGTCAATTCTGCACCTAGTCAACCTGTAGATTTTCCTAATGTTCCTAACGAGTTGAATCCCAGTCCTAATCCCCTGTTATATCCAACGCAAGCAGAGGAAGTGAAGGTTCAAGGAAATCAGCCAATTAGTTTGTCACAGGCTCTGGAACTGGCTAAACGGAATAATAATGATTTACAGGTGTCTGTACTGCAACTGGAACGGAGTAAGTCGGTTTTGCGTGAAGCTCAAGCAGCTTTAATGCCTAGTGTGGATTTGAGTGGTGATGTGACAAATAGTCGCAGTGCTAGTAGTACATTATCCTTCGACCAAGCTAGAAAAACTAATCCTTTAGTGGGTGATCCTCCTGCCAATACCACATTTAGCGGTACTGCACAGATAAGATATGACCTTTACACCTCTGGTAGACGTAATGCAGCGATTAAAGAGGCGCAAGAAAGGATACGAGTGCAAGAGTTAGATGTAGAAAGGCAATCTGAGGAAATTCGCCTGAATGTGGCTAGGGCATATTATGATTTGCAACAAGCTGATGAAAATGTGAGAATTTCTCAGTCAGCGGTTACAAATGCTCAGGCGAGTTTGAAGGATGCAGTGGCTTTAGAACGGGCAGGTGTAGGGACTCGGTTCGATGTGTTGCGATCGCAGGTAAATTTAGCTAACTCCCAACAGGACTTAACTAGTGCCTTTTCTCAACAACAAATTGCCCGCCGTAAGTTAGCACCACTGTTGAATTTATCCCAATCAGCGAGTATTAGTGCGGGTGATCCTGTGAAATTGGCAGGTTTATGGCAACATCCACTAGAACAAAGCATCGTTTTAGCTTATCAAAATCGTCCTGAACTACAACAGAACTTAGCACAGCGCAATATCAGCGAGGCTCAAAGAAAACAAGCATTAGCAACTTTGGGACCCCAGGTGAGCTTGGTGGGTAGATATAACTTGTTAGATCAGTTTGATGATGGCACAAGCGTCAGCGATGGTTATTCTTTGGGAGTGCAAGCCACCCTCAATTTATATGATGGCGGGGCAGCAAAAGCCAGAGCAGCCCAATCTAAGACCAATATTGCGATCGCTGAAACTCAATTTTCTGAACAGCGTAACCAAATCCGCTTTCAAGTAGAACAAGCATACTCTACCCAGGCTTCAAACTTAGAAAATGTGCAAACTTCTAATGTGGCTTTAGAACAAGCTAAAGAGTCTTTGCGGTTAGCGCGGTTAAGATTCCAAGCAGGTGTCGGGACTCAAACTGATGTAATTAACGCATTAAATGATCTCACCCGTTCAGAGGGTAATCGCGTCAAAGCAATATTGGATTACAACCGTGCTTTAACAGAATTGCAAAGATACGTTACCACTAGGGGTTTGAATCAGTTACAGGAATCAGGGGTCAAGTAAGAGGTAGGGGAGGTGGGGGAGGTAGGGAAAAGAGTATGACCAATTACCAATCATCTCAATAAGAAATATACAAGTTTGTTCTACAGCTTAATAGCGCAATATGTTGTAAAATTGGGTTTGCAATTAAATCATGCTGGATTTTGCGTTTCCAGGTTCCAATCAAAAATCTGGCTTCAATTTTAATATCCACAGCGGTTAAAACCGCTCGTGCCGTTTCCCTCTCAGGGCTAAAGCCGCTGAGTTTCCCACTTATCGAGTATTCTTATGAAAATAGGCGATCGCGTGCGTGTTAAAGAATCAGTAGTAGTTTATCATCATCCCGAACATCGCGGTGATGCTTTTGATATCAAGGATGCAGAAGGGGAATTAGTGGCTATTGTCACCCAATGGCATGATAGACCTGTAAGTGCCAACTTTCCTTTTTTAGTCCAGTTTAGCAAAAAGTTTAAAGCCCATTTACGCGATTTTGAAATAGAAAATATCTAGTACCACAGGGCGGAATTAAAAATTAAAAAATACCGTCCGTACCGTGTCGCCAATCCAACGCGCTACACGGATTAGTTTTATTATTGATGTGTGCGATCGCGCTGACTTGCCAGTTCGCCTTTTCGTGAAATTTCTAATACACGCTTTCACGTGATTTAAGTCACTGGAAAGAAAGACATTAAGCTAAAAGATGAATTCAACAATGTCTCCGTTTAGTTAAGTATGAGTCCTCTAATTCTTATACTCACCCAGATCATTCTCTTCCTCCTGGGACTACGAGTAATATTTTTGATACTTGATCAGGTAATAAATGCTTATAGGCGAGTTAGATTTTCACCAAATAAAAACCCGATTTGGATCATTAAAAACATTTTTCAACGGAGACTAAGGATTAAAACCTATACCAAAAATACCCACAATACATACAAAAATTCGAGGTTGTGGAAGCAACTACTTCGCAAACTCAATAATGAGAATACAACCGCCGAAAGACTAATCAACCATCTCATGATAAAATACCCCGGACAGTCTGACCGATGGTATCTTGAAAAGGCGATTTTCGATTTAGAACGGGATAAAGGAAGATATTAACTTAATTAAGAAAAGATTCCCAACAATGCAAATTAATATTACTACCTGCAACCACAACCGCAGCCGCAAAATTATCTGCCGGTGTTAATTCCCTTAAACTCCAATCTCCTGAGACAAGTAATTTACTAGGTTGATTTGGTGTTAAATCTATTTCAATTTCTTCTAACTGCACTAAACCATCTCCTGTAGCTTTTAAATAAGCTTCTTTACAAGTCCAATAACGAAAAAATATTTGTTGTTGTTGGGCGGGAGAAAGTAGTCGCAGGTATTGATATTCTCTAGCAGAAAAGAATCTTTTCGCCAGACCTTCCAAATCAGACATAGTGCGAATATATTCTAAATCTACACCAATTTGATTTTGATAACTTATCCCCAATAAAGCCAAATCTTGGGAATGAGATAAATTAAATAATAATCCCTGATCAGCAAATTTAGCCGCCAATAAAGGCTTACCACGCGGCTGATATTCAAATTCTACTTGTTTAGGGGCAATATCCAAATATTGCCCTAAAATTGCGCGGAGAGTGCCACGTCCAGCCATAAATCTTTGCCGATGTTCAGGAAAATAAAACCTTTCGGCGCGAGCAATTTCATCACTAGATAAAGTTTCCCGAAAAAATTGTAATTGTAATTCATCAGAATTTAAATTAATGCGCCAAATATGCACATCATTTAATAACAAATCTAATTTTTTAGGTGCGGTTAGCCAATTCAAATTAAACACAATCGCTAATAATTAAACTGTAAATATCCGGGAGACAAAACGTTTGATATAGCCGGAAAGGTTAGGGATATTCTTTCTTCCTCCTAACTCCTAACTCCTTCTATCCACTCTAAAACACGATTCCACGCCCACCATTGATCAGGATCTTGGTATTGATTTTGACATTTTTTGCTACTCACATAACCAACATGACCACCGTAGCGAGTCAGTAATAAATCTATATCAGGATTTTTTCTAGCAGCAACTTCTAAATCAGGAATGATAGCCGGATCAAATAAAGGGTCATCAGCAGCATATAAAATGAAAGTTGGTTGAGATAATTTTGGTAATAATTCTAAACCACTGCTGGCTTGATAATAATCAGCAACCGTCGCAAAACCCAAACGGGCAATCACCAATTCTTCGTCAAATCCCCAAATACTGTTAGCCCTTGCAATCGCCTCTGGTTGAATAGATTCAGGATAAGCAGCATGGATTTTCCAGGCTAGTTTTTTCAATTCCTTAGCAATGCGAGATTCGACATATTTACCAAAAGGGTGTTTAACTAAATAGGTGAGCGATCGCAACGAATCTAAGCTTGGACAAATCACCGCCCCACCAGCAATATCAATGTCTTTAGGTGCTAAATCCGCAGCAGCTTTCACGCCCCACAAAGCCAACTGTCCCCCCAAAGAATAGCCCGTAAACCAAAATGGTGAAGGACAACCCATTTTTGCCGCAGTTTCGGCTATTTTAACAAAATCTTCCCCCTCATACAAACCATCCGAAGTCAATGTTGGCGATAATTCTGCGGTTTTACCATGCGCCCGCCAATCAAATAACACCACAGCATAGCCTTTGGCGTAAGCCTTGCGTCCCAAAATTCGTAAAAACCATTGCTGGTCTAGCTCTCCAGTAATACCATAGGTGCCAACAATTGTACTATGGGCATTTGGGGGAATAGCAACTTGACCAAAAATTGGCACACCTTGACCCCCAGAGAAGATAACCTCGTGATATTTTGGCTCTGGATGAGTAATTTTACTCTCCCAATCCCGATTAGCCCATAAAGCCGTATAAGCCGTCATGGTCACGCCATTTTGCAAAAAATAGGGCGGTAAATATTCGTATTTATACATAAAATAAGAGCATTGTATCTTACAATAGTTTGAATTTAATATTTATATTAGATTTAACATATTTTTCATAATTAAGATGGTAATCTTTTTATATATCAAGGAAAACAAAGCCTTATGGTTTGCTTGATCATCTAATCATCCCTCAACTTTTTCCCAGAATCAGCGTAGCGAAATTTTGGTAGTTGGGAGAGCGTCAATTATCGTTAAATAAAGTAGTTATAATTTTTTAAGAATGCCGAGGATTCTTGTCATAGACGATGACCCAGCGATTTCAGAACTTGTTGCCGTCAACTTGGAAATGGCGGGCTACGATGTTAGTCAAGCTGAAGATGGCATTAAAGGTCAGGCTCTGGCTCTCCAGCTACAACCCGACTTAATTATGCTTGATCTGATGTTACCTAGAGTAGATGGATTTACAGTTTGCCAACGCTTACGTCGGGATGAACGGACTGCCGAGATTCCTGTCTTGATGTTAACTGCTTTAAGCCAAACCCATGACAAAGTAGAAGGGTTTAATGCTGGTGCAGACGACTATCTGACCAAACCCTTTGAGCTAGAAGAATTGTTAGCGCGAGTACGGGCTTTATTACGACGCACTGACCGGATTCCCCAAGCAGCAAAACATAGCGAAATTCTCAACTATGGACCAATTACCCTCGTTCCCGAAAGATTTGAGGCTATCTGGTTCAAAGCAACGGTGAAACTGACTCATTTAGAGTTTGAGTTACTCCACTGTTTGCTGCAACGTCATGGACAAACTGTTTCTCCTAGCGAAATCCTCAGAGAAGTCTGGGGTTATGATCCTGATGATGATATTGAAACTATTCGGGTGCATATTCGCCACTTGAGAACTAAACTCGAACCTGATCCTCGTCATCCGCGCTACATTAAAACCGTTTACGGTGCAGGATATTGTCTGGAATTACCTAGTGTACCTCCGGGAATGGAGGAAACTATGGCTACAGTAGTTGAGTAAAAGGGAACTGGGGACTGGGGACTGGGGACTGG
>NZ_JADEWA010000261.1:0-7675 GCF_015207865.1 Dolichospermum sp. LEGE 00246 | reverse complement strand
TCATAATTCTCTGGCTGATTCAACAAATCATCACCAGCTTTTAAAGTATCAAAAGCAAATTGATAATTCTCCTGCTGACAATGATGATAAAAAGCATCTATATAATCTGTTAAATCATCTTCCCAATCCCAATTTTCCAGCCAATCACCTTCTATATCATCAACATAAAGATGAATATAATCAGAACCATAAGTTTGTTTATCTAGCTGCAACTGTTGGGATGCTTCCAGATACTTTTCATCTACCTCGGAAGTTGACTGATTATAAATACTTACATTCTTAGTCATCTTTATTTATTTCTTCTTCTGTGTTCTCAACTGCAAAAGCTTCAATAGCAGTAAAAACTTGTTGTACTGTTTTCGGATGTAGAATCTTACCTGAATGAAAAGGAATCACTACTCTAACATTTTCTCGAAAATAAATTCTGTGACTACCTTTGCTTCTCATTTCTATAAAACCAGCATTTAATAGTAATTTTTCAGATTCTTTGGCAGTTAGTCGCGGCAGTTTAGGCAACTTTCACCTCCAAAGTCATAGTTAATATGTCTTTGTGCTGAAGTGCTTGTTTCTCAAATTCTGATAATGTTTCTATATATAATTCAACAGCTTCTTTGATATTTGCTTGTACTGTTTCTAATGAATCACCTTCAGATTGACATCCAGGAAGTTCAGGACAATAAGCATAATAGCCATGTTCATCTTTTTCAATGACAATACTAACTTTATAGGACATAAGTAACTTCTATTTGATGATTAATGACTGACTATTATATCATAGTTCATTATTTTGCATATCTATAGGAATCCGGTTTGATTCCTGATAGCGTTCACGCAGTGTGCCGTTCGCGGTAGCGTGCCGGAGGCATCAGGCATAGCGTGGCGTTAGCCATATTTTCCTACGTAGGAAGGCAAGAGGCAATCATGCAAGAGGTAAGAGGATTCAAGAATATAAAGGTTTACCGAGTTCCGTTCAAAAATCAAATAGGAGTCCTATAGCACAGGTTGGCGGAAATAAGATAACTATTAAAAGCTCGGAAATTGGTTGATTACAAGGCTTGAAAATGGTTCATTTACTTAAGCTGCACGGTACTAGTTAAAGATATTTATTCTGGGAAATAATTTGTTTTTCTTAATCGAATTTTTCCTTGTCTGAATGATCATCTTCATTAGATTTTTTCATTCCTTCTTGGAAATTTCTGAGACTTTTTCCCAAGACTCCTCCCAATTCAGGAATTTTCTTCGGTCCAAAAATCAAAATCGCAACTATGGCAATAATCCCTACTTCCGGCCAGCCTAATCCAAACATGATGATTTTCCTCTTGAGTCACTGTAATTAACTATAGAATTTATTCTGTTATAATTGGCATATTTAACCAATGACTTAATTCCCTGGCTAACCATTCCAGTTCTCCTACCGATTTAATCGGAAAATTATTAACACTAAACTCAAATTTTTCTACCCCTGCCCAAATTACCAATTTTGCAGGTACTTGAGTTTTATTCCCGTCTGAGTCTTTAGTAAAATATTGGGGTGTATAAACCAGTTTATTAATACTTTCTCTGGAAACTGAACGACAACGGGGGATTTTCCATTTCCCTAACTGGTGATTAAGAGAAATTTGTTGCTGATCTATATGTATGCTGACACCACCAAATAAGCCGTATACTATACCGTAAATCATCGAAAAACCTACACCCCAAAAAGGTAGGGAGAACAACGCAAAGGGTATATTACCGGGAAAAGGTGCAGAAAGAGCGCCAATAGTCCAAACTAAGATAAATAAATTCCAAAATATGGCAAAAAAACCCATAAACACCATTGAGGATTGAAAGCCAACGGGAGGAATAGTAATGTCTAAAGCATCTTCATTTTTTGTGAGTTTAACTTTACTACCCGCTGGTTTGTCCTGCTGCTGCTGTTGTTTGAGAGTCCAATTATTCTTATCCCAATACCAATCACCTCGTGTTAATTCTAATGGGATGATTTCTCTGGAAAAATCCTTTTGTAAAACAGACAAAGCTTCACTTGCAGAACTCAAGCGTTTTTCTAAACTAATTTGTGTCATCCACTTTAGCCAGTTGGTTAAACTGGGACTCAGGTTAGTTGCTTGCTCAAACTGAATGCAAAAATCCTTTTGGGGTAAATCTGCTGGGTGAGTCCCCGTTACCAAATATATCAGAGTTGCACCTAAACTATAAAGGTCAGAAGCGGGAACAGTACGCCCTCCAAACTGTTCCTGTGGCATATAACCATAAGTTCCGACAACAGTTCTTGTCCCTCCTTCTGTTGCTAGGACGGTCTGGACTGAACCAAAATCTATTAAATAAACTGGACCAACGCTATTACCAGAGCGCTCTCCTAATAAAATATTGCTAGGCTTAAGATCACGGTGGACAACAGGTGGATTTAAATTATGTAAATATATAAGAATCTCCAAAACGGATGAAGCGATTTCTTTAACTTCAATTTCTGTAAATTTTCTCCCAGTTTGTAAATATTGCTCTAGAGTTTGGGCTGGTATATAAGTTTGGACAAGGGCAAATCCTTGATATTTAGCGGAATTTACTTCAAAATAGTCTAAGTAGGCAGGAATCTGAGAATGTGATAAAGACTTTAAGGTTTGGGCTTCTCTCTCAAACAACTTGAGATCATCCCATTCAAAATCACTACCGAAAGCAAGTAACTTGACAATTACCGATTTTCCAGTTACTAAATCAGTAGCGAGAAAAGTCCTTCTGCCGGCTTTTTTGCCTAGCTGTTGTTGAAGTTCGTAACGATTAGCTAATATTTCCCTGTTCATCATTGCAGTTTCCTGATGTCACTTGTCAGTATTAGGTAGGTTGGCGTTGAAAATTGTCGTTATAGCAAGGCAAGAGTAAGGAAGTTTTCAGCGATTTTACGTTTCTTTACACAGTTTGGTTTTATTGTGTTCACCTACTTAGGGTTTGCTGGTAGCGTGGTGTTAGCCATACTCCTGAATGGGCGCAGTCCCTGCGCCTCTACCTCCTGATAGCGCAGCGTGGTGTTAGCCATACTTCTGATAGCGCAGCGTGGCGTTAGTCATAAGTAATTGGACAAAAATATTTACAGTCATTGCGAGCGAAGGGAAGCAATCACAACCCTGGCGATTGCTTCATTTCACTTCGTTCCATTTACAATGACATTGTGTAACTAATTCTGTCCCATTACTTACTTCTAGCCCTCACAGATAACTTTTTCAGCAAACTCTACTTAATACCAAAATTATCGTCCCTATTTCCAATTGTTAAATTTTAATTGTTAATTGTTAATTGTTAATTGCTTATGCCTTCCCCACTTTGGCCTTACATCACCCCAGGTATTCCCGACGAATTATTTGAGAATTTACCAGGTATTCCTCTGAGTCAGCGAGAATTAAGATTGTTGTTGATTTCCCAATTACGACTACAAGCTGATTCGGTATTGTGGGATATTGGTGCAGGAACAGGTACAATTCCTATAGAGGTAGGTTTATTGTGTCCCCAAGGACGGGTAATTGCTATCGAGAGGGACGAGGATGTTGCTAATCTAATTAGACGCAACTGCGATCGCTTTGAAGTCAAAAATGTCGAAGTCATTGAAGGTAGCGCTCCAGAATGCTTAGACCAAATCAAGTCAGCACCTGATCGCATCTGCATTGAGGGAGGAAAAGCCATACAGGAAATTGTCCAAGCTGCATGGCAGTATTTACCAACATCTGGTCGAGTGGTCGCCACTGCTGCTAATCTGGAAAATCTGTATACCATTTCTCAAAGCTTTTCTCAGTTAAGAGTTAGGAATATTGAAGTTGTCCAATCAGCAGTTAATCGCTTAGAAACACGGGGCTATTCTCAAACATTTGTAGCAGCCGATCCTATTTTCATTCTCAGTGGTGAGAAACTAGAGTGAACTACTCCGCCGTAAAACGGACGGAGCTTCCCAATTGATCGGGAATAGCCGCTAGAACGGCGACACTTACCTATCAGCTTGATTATCGCTTACGGCATTGGTGGTCAAGATACACGATATCTTACAAAAAATCCTGGCGATTCCTCATCCCCTGCTCACAATCCCCACCTTAGGATTACATTGAAGCTGGGGACTTCCACAAATTGTTAAATTCCTTCGGTTTTCGGTTTTGGGTTGCATCCAAAATCCAAAATCTAAAATCCCAAATATTATCCTATGCCCTGGTCTCGAATTATTAGTGGAATTGTTGCGATTATCATGGCGCTATCTACAACCCTATTGGGGGGTTGGTATTTTACGATAGCGATCGCTATTGTCGTATTTTTAGGTCAACAAGAATATTTTAATTTAGTCCGCTCTAGAGGCATAACACCCTCAGTTAAAACTACCATGATTGTTAGTCAAGTTCTACTGGCAATTTGTACCCTGAATGGTAGTTTAGCTGATGCAATTATGCCCATAGCCGGGACTCTTATTTGTTTTTACCTACTTTTTCAACCCAAATTAGCCACCATTGCGGATATTTCCGCTTCTATTATGGGTTTATTTTATGTAGGTTACTTACCAAGTTACTGGGTCAGGTTACGGGGTATTGATCATGCTATTAGCAGTAATTTACCTTTAGGTGGTTATTGGCCATCTAATTGGCAAGATATCGGACAAGGCAATTTGACTGCCTTTCCCACAGGTTTAACTGCGACTATCCTCACGTTCTTATGTATTTGGGCTGCGGATATTGGTGCTTATACTTTTGGTAAATTCTTCGGGAAAACTCGGTTATCAGATATTAGTCCCAAAAAAACCGTAGAAGGTGCAGTTTTTGGTATTAGTGCTAGTGTAGCTGTTGCGATCGCAGGAGCTTACTTTCTCAATTTTCCCGACTGGTTAATCACTGGTTGCACATTGGGTCTAATTATTGGTATTGCTAGTTTGTTAGGTGACTTAACAGAATCTTTGCTGAAGCGTGATGCTGGTGTCAAGGATTCAGGACAATTGATCCCTGGTCATGGAGGGATTTTAGATCGCACAGATAGCTATATTTTCACTGCTCCTCTAGTGTATTATTTCATCACCTTACTTTTACCTTTACTAGAAAAAACGCTGTAATAGTAACCAAGAGAAGATATAGTCTCCAGTTGCCCGTATCACTCACAATAGCCATATAATTTAAAGTAAATTCAGGGAATATTGAATTTTGATTTTTTAATGATTATGGGTTAATGTTAATACGTCCATAACAACTAAGTTGTTCCGGTATCAGAGAAATTTTTTCGATATCAACATCTGTTCCCAGATTTATAATATAAGGAGAATTCTTTTCTAACAGCACCTCTTGATCAGTCTTGATTTGAACCTGTGTTAATTGTAGTTCTTGACCATTGAGCAGTTCTAAGCCTAAATAAATATCGAAAAATGCCCCTTCTATCTCAGAGACTGGGATACCATTCAGGATCAATACCTGATTGTCAAGGGTGATTTTTCGCCAAGTAATGTCCTTGGAATTTAGGCTATATTCTGCTAATAGTGGAATCAGTACATCATTTATAGCTGTTAATAATAATGGAGATGACAGAGAATTATTAAGATCCTGTTCAGCGATTATCAGCTTACCAACTACAGGTACTATTGCTGATAATTGTAAAGGTTGTCCTTTCAAAATTGAAGCCACATTCAGTTGGATCTTTTCTGCCCGAAGTTCAATTTGTGTAGCATGAAGACCTTGATACACGGCATTACTAGCAGAAATTGATACTCCAGGAATGCAACCAGACAGCAATTGGCGATCGCTTGCTGTAATATGTACCTCTAAATGAGATACTTGATTCAATTGGCTTCTTAACCAAAGCTTAATCGCTGATGTTAAAACTTTTGTAATGATCCTGACTTTGCTGTTATTTTTATTTGGGGAACTTGGTTCTGTCATTTTTCGACGGTTATATCAATGTAAATATGCTCAAAACTTGAGTATCTTAAACAAACCTTAAATTTAACATGGAAGTTTGTTAACAACAAAATGCAAACATTAGCAGTATAAAAATATTCAAGGGAAGAATCACAATTTAAACATGGAGGCACGGTTACAAAAAATTCTCGCTCAATGGGGTATCGCCTCACGACGTGAAGCCGAAGAAATGATTAGGCAATCACGAGTATGTGTGAATGGGGTAATAGCACATTTAGGACAAAAAGTCGATCCTCACCAAGATAAAATCTCTATAGATGGTCAACCTGTACTGGGAGAACAGCGTCCATCCAAAATGTATCTATTACTGCATAAACCAGCAGGAATTGTCTCCACTTGTCATGATCCCCAAGGAAGACTGACGGTTTTAGATCTCCTCCCGTCAGCATTAAGAACCGGATGGGGTATTCACCCGGTTGGTCGTTTGGATGTAGACTCGACGGGAGCATTGATTTTAACCAATGATGGAGAATTGACCTATGGACTTACCCATCCCAGTCATAGTATTGCCAAGACCTACCGTGTTGTAGTTCAAGGACATCCCCCAGCAAAGGTTCTCGAAAAATGGAGTCAGGGTATAGTTCTGGAAGGAAGAATCACAAGACTCGCTCAGGTGCATTTGATTGAAAATTATATTGATCAAAGCTGTTTAGAGATAGTTTTACAAGAAGGAAGAAACCGTCAAATTCGTCGTATAGCCGAACAGTTGGGATATCCAGTCATTAAGCTACATCGCACGGCTATTGGTTCAATTCAATTAAAAACATCAACAACAGCATCCTTGCCATCTGGTAAATACCGTCATCTTAGTCAGGATGAAATTAGTTTTTTAAATAAGCAGATAATTCGCACACCTATTAAGACAAAGCCGAGTTAAGGAGTAAAAGAAAAACATGAAATGGTTCAGAAAGAAGGGTAAACAGTCAATCAAACCTTCTATCCAGGAACATCAAGCCGAAAAGTTAGGGCAACTTGGCTCTCAACTAGGTTCGCTACGGCAGGAACAGGGTTTAACTCTAGATGAGTTAGTCGTATTCACCAGAATTCCTCGACGGCTTTTACAAGCCATTGAAGAAGGTAATTTAAGCGACTTACCAGAACCCATCTATGTTCAAGGCTTAATTAGACAGTTTGCAGACGCTTTAGGAATTCGTGGTGGAGAATTTGCTAGTCATTTCCCCATTGGTTCTCAATCAGTAAGTGTTCAATCAAATTGGAAAGTACAAGCTGTTCCTCAATTACGCCCTATTCATCTTTACCTGTTTTATATTGCACTAATTTTCTGCTCTGTTAACGGTTTATCCCAGTTGTTGAATAATTCGACTTTGCAAGCAAACAATCGCCAAATTCAACCAAAAACTGTAACCCAATTGGCAAAGCAAGAAGCGGTTAATAATACATTTATCAACAAGCAAGGGGATCAATCAGTACAAATTGGTGTCACCCTCAAGGCTTCATCTTGGATTAGTGTGGTTACGGATGGTAAAACAGCCTTTGAGGGAGTTTTACCACAAGGTTCTAGCCGCACCTGGAACGCCACCGAGCAACTGACAGTAAAAACTGATAATGCTGGTGGTGTGTTAATGAGTGTGAATCAGCAAAAAGCAAAGGAAATGGGAGAACTCGGCAAAGCTCAAGAAATCAACATCGCTGCCAAACCAAACCTATAGGAGTCAGGAGTCACCGAGTCAGGAGTCAGTAGGAAAATTCTTTCTCCCCCCCCAACTCCCTCAACTCCCCCAACT
>NZ_JADEWA010000260.1:0-7694 GCF_015207865.1 Dolichospermum sp. LEGE 00246 | reverse complement strand
CCTGCCCCCCTGCCCCCCTGCTTGCCTTCACCCGTCATTTTCGCCTTGACAGACTACTAGTACAGCTTGGCGGAAATAAACCAACTATTCTAAATCCTCCAAAAGCCTATACTGTCTTCATTTTGACTTTTGACTTTTGACTTTTGACTTTTGACTTCCGCCTTGCGGTACTAGCCTTCATCCCTTGTCTAAAGCACAGATGTGGCTTCCTGAGTCAGCAACATCTTCAAGGGTTTTCGGCATTTTCCTTATAATTTAATTTTGCAAATCGGACGCAAGGCTTATATCCCCAACTACTTAGAGAAGTTGGGGATATTTTAAGTAATTGCTAAATATAGCAATTTTACTCAATTGTACCAGTGGTTATTAACATATAACTTAATAACCAATTTGCTGATGTGGCTCTGCGAGTTTGTCGAGGACCAAATTCACCAATTTTGTAGCCTTTAAAACCGAGTCTTTCCTTGAGTATCTGTTTATTTTCCTGGGGAATAGAACGAGTTAATTTCATAATTGCTGGACGAGAAGCAATAAAATCCGGTGGTTGTGAATATTCATCTCGCCATGTTGATGATACTTGACTATTATCCCAAGTTTCTGTAATCCCATCATAACGATAACCTAAGTGATACCATAATAATTGGTTTACAGTGGTATCATCAATTGTATCGTTAATAATTGCCCAAATTGTTTCTGTATTTAGCGGTGGAAGATTAGACATGATTTCCAGGTAAGGGGAAGGAATAGATAATAGGTAATAATTTTACCAATTACCAGTCTTTGCAGATATAATCAGTGATCAAACCCACAAAATATTACTTAGCAAATATTTCGGCAAAAAACTGTCGCATAGCTTGCCAAGAACGCTGATCTGCCATTGAATTATAAACAGCACCTTTGGGATTATTTTTGGCTTCTGGATTAGTGAAAGAATGAAGCGCACCACCATAGTATATTAGTTGCCAGTTCACATTACCTAGACGCATTTCTCTTTCAAAACCTTGGACTTGCGCTTCTGGGACAAAGGGATCATCAGCGCCATGCAATACTAATACCTTAGCTTTAATATTTTTAGCATCATTAGGATTGGGTGTGTCTAGGTTGCCATGAAAACTAACTACACCTGCAATATTAACACCACTACGGGCTAATTCTAAGACTGTACCACCACCGAAGCAATACCCAATGGCAGCAATGTGTTTAGAGTCAGTTAAGGGATAATTTTGTAAAACTTGTAACCCAGCTTTTGCCCGTTCGCGGAGTAATTTTCGATCTTGACGATAAATAGTTGCTTGTTTACCTGATTCTTCGATGTTTTTTGGTCTAATTCCTTTACCATAAATATCGGCGGCAAAAGCCACATATCCCAATTTAGCCAACTGTTGGGTTCGTTTTTTGGCATAAGACTGTAACCCATTCCATTCATGAACTACTAATACACCGGGACGTTTAACTTTAATAGCATCATCATAAGCAAGATATCCTTCCAATACTGTGTTTCCTTGCTTATACTCAATTATTTTGGTTTTAATTGCTGCTAATACATGAGCAGAACTCAACAAAACCACCGCAGGTGTCAGCAAAACAGAAAGTAAAAATTTCATACCTTTATTAAGTATTCAAAATTGATTATGGTGAATTATCGCCACAAAACTCGACAAAATAAAAGTAATTATTGGGAAAATAGTTGCTAAAATTCTGCTTTTAGCTTTCCTATGATATGGGAGTCCGGTTTGATTCTTGTTCATTATACCGAGACTCAATCGTTGATTCGATGGGGTTTACGGTTTACAGCTTGTATGGCTTACGCTACGCTATCAAAAATCAAATAGTAGCCCTATGTATCTGAGCCATCAAAAACAAATTCAGTAGTTATAAAGTTGCAGTAGTATGGTTTACGCCACACTACGATACACTATCAGAATGAACTTTTTGTATAACTGGCATAGGAATAGAGGTAGATTTAATTATTTTTCGTATAGAAATATACTTATTTGATTCTGGTCTCCTAATTTCTGTATCTGTTGAGTAAGATTGCCATTCTAGCAACGCGAAATTTTGTCGCAACGCTAAATTATTAGTTATATAAAGAAAAATCAATCGTTGTTCCCCACTAATTCATCGGCTATTAACTCACTACCATGCGTGCAAGTGCTACTATTTATCAGAATCCCCTACTTCAAGGCTGTAGTTTACCCGTATTTGCGGATATTAAATCAGAGCAAGTCGAACCAGCTTTTAGTCATCTATTGGCAGAACTGGAAAAGCAATTAATTGACTTAGAGGCAAATATAGAGCCTACTTGGAACGGTTTAGTAGAACCTCTAGAAAAATTGACAGAAAGACTAAATTGGAGTTGGGGAATACTGAATCATTTAATGGGTGTAAAAAATAGTCCAGAACTACGTATTGCCTATGAAAAGGTACAGCCGCAAGTAGTTCAGTTTATGAATATCCTGGGTCAAAGTAAACCTATTTATAGTGCGTTCAAAGCAATTCGCAATAGTCCTAGTTGGGAAACTTTAGATTCAGCCCAGCAGAGAATTATCAAAGCTGCAATTCGGGATGCAGAATTGTCTGGTGTTGGTTTAGAAGGAAAAGATAGAGAGCGTTTTAATACTATCCAGATGGAATTAGCAGAACTGGCAACTAGGTTTGCTAATCACGTTCTAGATGCGACTAAAGGCTTTATTTTAATTCTCACCACCCCACAAGACATTGATGGCTTACCAAGTAGCTTTTTGAGTCTTGCAGCCCAAGTTGCTCGTGCATCTGGTGAAGAAAATGCCACCCCGGAACATGGACCTTGGCATATTACTTTAGATTTTCCTAGTTATTTCCCATTCATGCAGCACAGTACCAGGCGGGATTTGCGGGAAAAACTCTATAAGGCTTACATTACCCGGGCATCTTCCGGGGAATTAGATAATAATCCTTTGATTATACGAATTTTAGAGCTAAGAAAAGAACTAGCTAAATTAATTGGCTTTGAAACTTTTGCTGAACTGAGTTTGGCTAGTAAGATGGCTAAGGATATTTCCTCTGTAGAAAGGCTGTTAGAAGAACTCCGTCAAGCTAGTTATAATGCTGCTGTCAAAGATTTAGAACAACTCAAAGCCTTTGCCAAGGCGAAAGGAGCCGTAGAAGCCGAAAATTTGCAGCATTGGGATATTAGCTTTTGGGCTGAACGTCAACGGGAAGAACAATTTGCCTTTACTGCCGAGGAGTTAATTCCCTATTTTCCCCTGCCTCAAGTTCTAGATGGGCTATTTGGGCTGGTAAAAAGGCTATTTGGGGTGACGGTGACACCTGCTGATGGTCAAGCCCCAATATGGCATGAGGATGTTCGTTATTTCCAAATTGCTGATAAATATGGTGAACCCATTGCCTATTTTTACCTAGATGCTTACAGTCGTCCTGCGGAAAAGCGTGGTGGTGCTTGGATGGATGCTTGTATTCACCGTCGCAAAGTTACAGAAAATGGTTTAACTACTATTCGGCTACCTGTAGCTTATTTGATGTGTAATCAAACTCCCCCTGTAGATGGTAATCCGAGTTTAATGGCTTTTGATGAAGTTGAGACATTGTTCCATGAATTTGGACATGGTTTACATCATATGCTGACTAAGGTGAATTATCTGGGGGCAGCAGGTATTAATAATGTTGAGTGGGACGCAGTGGAATTACCGAGCCAGTTTATGGAAAACTGGTGTTATGACCGCCAAACCTTGTTTGGCATGGCGAAACATTATGAAACAGGGGAAGCATTACCAGAACATTACTACCAAAAATTGTTGGCGGCACGTAATTACATGAGTGGTTCAACTATGTTGCGGCAACTGGATTTTAGTAGTGTGGATTTGGAGTTACATTACCGCTATTGCCCTAATAGTCAGGAAACTGTGACAGATGTGCGAAACCGGATTGCTAGGTTAACGACTGTGTTACCACCATTACCCCAGGATGCGTTTTTATGTGCTTTCGGTCATATTTTTGAAGGGGGTTATGCAGCGGGATATTATAGCTATAAATGGGCTGAAGTTCTCAGTGCTGATGCTTTTGCCGCTTTTGAAGAAGTAGGTTTGGAAGATGAACCTGCAATTCAGGCAATTGGCAGACGTTACCGAGACACGGTGTTAGCACTAGGTGGCAGTCAGCATCCAATGGATGTATTTAAAACCTTCCGGGGACGAAAACCCAGTACCAAGGCTTTACTCAAGCACAATGGACTGCTGGCTGCTGTGTAAGTTAGAAGTCGAAGGGATGAGGGAATGAGGAGAATATTTATCTTGAATTGTGCCTCTTACCTCTTGTCTCTTGTGGATTTACAGGAATACCCGAAGTCCCTTGGGGAGAACCCCACCTCTGGTTTAGAGAACGCAAGGAATCCAAATTAAGTGGTTTCGGTGAACCAAGAATCTCGTTGAGAGTGTTAAATGACAACTTCTTCCCGTTGGCAATCAAAGAAAAGCTCAAAAACAGTGTTAGGAATCATCTGACGGATGTGCTGAATATAGCCTTCGGCATCAGAACGACTGCGAAACCGGGAAACAATTACTTTTTCTTGTTCTGTGACAACACGGGCTACAGCCCAACCATTCAGCCTTTTTTTGTAGGCGTTATCTTCTCTTGCTGTAGGCATGGCTTGATTTTCTGAGGTGATATTTTTGTAATCCGTATTTTGTGGCATGATTATTTTATGCGTATGAATTTGAGTGAAGGGCGTTAGTATGTCTCTTAGCTAAAGATGTACTAGCGTTTTTTATTGATGATGCCACCTTGTTATTACACATTTTCAAAATTGTCAATACGTGATGCAACAACTTATCTTTTAAGAATGTTTAGTTTTATTTGATGTCAATGGGTATTTACTGAGCAACTTAGTGTTTAGATACACATAACAACTAAAGTCATTGTGTAATAAGTAGTGATACAGAATTAATTATATACAATGTTATTGCGTAAGCGTTGCGTGGCGTTAGCCATATGGAATAAAGTGAAATGAAGCAATCGCCAGGGTTGTGATTGCTTCCCTTCCCTCGCAATGACTGTAAATATTTTTGTCCAATTGCTTATATGGCATAATTCAGGAATGATTTGAGGTTTCGGTTGGGAAATATTTACGAATATTGCCATACTTTTTCAGGGTAATTTTGAAAGAATCCGAGAAAATAAAAAATGTCAATTACATCAATCATCCAAAAAGTAGCATTGCAAATAGGGGCTGTGGTTTTAGTTGAACCAGAATATGAATTTGTGGGGCATATTACTTTTAAAAATGGGAAAAAGTCAGTTTTTAGTCATGCCAAATTGAATATTAATGGTTTCGCCTCAGCCGAATTAGCTAAAGATAAAGCCTATAGTAATTTTTTCCTGAAGCACTTTGGATATCGGGTGACAGAGGGAAAGACATTTTTTAGTGATCAGATGTGTGCTAAAATAGCTCATCCTCGAAATATTGATGATGGATTTAATTATGCACAATCAATGGGATTTCCTGTGATTGTTAAGCCGCTAAATCTGAGTCAAGGTATATTGGTGACTAAGGTGCATAATCAGGAGGAATATTATGATGTTGCTAATAAGATATTCCAAATTAAATCAGGGTTGATTGTTGAAAAGTTTTACAGTGGTAATGACTATAGAATTGTGGTGTTGGATGATGAGGTGATTACGGCTTATCAAAGAATTCCTTTATGTGTTGTTGGTGATGGTATATCTAATGTTTTGGAGTTGCTACAACAAAAACAGGAAAAAATTATTAATACGGGTAGAAAAAATGTGATTAAATTTGATGATTTTCGCATTTCCCAAAAATTAAAAACACAAAATTTTGATTGGGATAGTGTGATTCCTCGTGATCATACTGTTTATCTTTTGGATAGTGCTAATTTATCGAGTGGCGGTGAAGCGGTGGATTTTTCGGAAACTATTCATCCTGATTTTCAGAAGTTAGCAATTAATATGACTAAAGATATTGGACTAAGATTAGCTGGGGTGGACATACTTACCGATGATATTACTATGCCGATGGTAGATTATACGCTGATTGAAGTCAATGGTTCTCCTGGGTTAAATCACTATGCTGCTAGTGGTAAATTAGCAGCAAAGAGAGTGGAAGAGTTATATTTGAAAATTCTCCAGGTGATAGAGAATGAGAGTTAAGGATTACAAGTTTTTTCTGAGTAGTGATTCAAGTTCCTCTGACAAAGAGTTCATATCTGCGACTCTAGCTACGAGTAAACTATCATGTCCGGCATCGTTTAAGCGGGATTTCCAATAGTTAATACTTTCAGCATTATTCATCCAAAAGTCAATGACTGTATCTACTACTTGATCTAAGTTCCAACCCCATTTAACGGGGATTGGTTCTATGGATGATAGAAAGGCATCTAATGTGCAAGTATGAGTTCCTATATATTCTATGCCTTGATGCTGCGGTTTTATAAAACTCTGTTGTTGGTGATTGAAAAAATGCAAAACAGGAGATACACCTACCAGATTGAAACTGTATTTAATCATAAGAATACCCGGTAAGTGGGAAACGAGCGCGTCTTTAGACCTGAGAGGGAAACGACACGAGCGGTTTTAACCGCTGTGGATATTAAAATTAAAACCAGATTTTTGATTGGAATCGGGAAACCAACTCCCATTTCTGGGGTAATGTTAGCTGATGCCTACGGCACGCTGCGCGAACGACCAGTTATAAGAGCTTTTTAGACTTGCAACACTGTTTTAGTGACCTTAAAACTGTTTAATTGCAAATGACAGAGCAGGGAACTAGCAACGCATTCCGGGGTGTCGTGACTCAAATAACGGCTACCATGAGAGTAAACTCAGGGTGGTCTGGTCAGTACGGCTTGCTTGATTACTCTTGCAAGCTCAGTCCCTTTAGGGCTGGGTTACTGACTCTAGTCCTCCAAATGAATTCATCAACTGTCGAGAAACTTGACTTTTGGGCAATAATCTATTGCAGAAAAGTCCGCTAACTCTATCTAGGAAAAGGAGAATTTTTGCCTACTACATCAGTTTCAAGATTAAGCTAGAAATTAGCACTCAACCCCTGTGAGTGCTAGGGTTTATTTGGTTGTTACATTGTATTATCCATGATTTGGAGGATAATTTCAAGGTGAATAATATGCGAGTTACGCTATTGCTAACGCACCCTACAAAAGTTTAGTTTAAGCCAATAAAGTTCGATTTAACGATTTTTGGCTAAGGCTGGCTAAGGCTATATTAGTAACTGGCAGACTGGATTATTATGGGTTTTTCAGTTAAAATATTTTTAAGAAAGCGCATATAGCGGTTATCGCTAGGATGCAATACAATCTAGGGCGCAGACCCTGCGCCCCTACAGGCTTTACAATTCGCTGACTGTATCTCGCTCAAGTGCATACCGCTATAATATCACCAGACAGGTACGTAAAAAATGGTATACAGCTTTATACTCCCAGAAGAGACTATTACCAACTTTCAGGAAAAGATAGAATTCCTGGAAAAGTGCCTGAATAATGCTAACCCGCAAGATGAAATATTTGCAGAAATAATTGAGTTGGAAAATAGCGGACTAATATCTATCAATAAACTTATAGAGGAAGTGAAAAATCTACAGTACAAACTTAATAAAATTATTAAGTTTGTTAAGGTATTAAAGGAAAAAGTAGAATTGGATCAATCATCAGTTATACTTTTTG
>NZ_JADEWA010000259.1:0-7698 GCF_015207865.1 Dolichospermum sp. LEGE 00246 | reverse complement strand
ATCTTTTTCATAATCTTGATAATAGATAGTTCCTCCTGTTAGTTCAATGTTTTTAATCCCTAATTGAGCTAATTCTTCTATGGCTTCTCTGATATTTTTTTTACTTGAACAGGCTGAAGAAACGTAAATTATCATAATTCGATAAACCCCACCAATTGTTCTTCTTTTTTCTCTTTAAAAGAATAGCCTAGTTTCTGATATAAATTAAAAGCTAATTGATTTTCAGGATATACTTTAAGCATAATTTTTTCTGCTCCCTTTTTTTTAGCCACAGCATGAAGGAAGAACATAAATAATCTACCTAAACCTATTCCTTGAGATTCGGGTGCTAAACAAATACCAAGACTAGGAATTGTATAACCTTCGTCCCATCCTCTCAACATCCCATATCCGATTATTTTTTCTTCTTCTAATAAAGCGTAATATAAGTCTTGCCCTTGATAGTGAGTTATTTGATGAGCTTGTTGTTCTGTAAAAGGATGAGGATGAAAATATTGAGGGATTTCTGTTTGTTGAATTATTTGAAAAAACCTCACTAAAGGCTTTTTTAAGTGAGAAGTTAAAAGACGAAATTCCAGATATTGTTTATGATCCATTGTAGGGTAATAAATTTCAGTTTAATTCCAATCAAAATCACTTAGTTGTAAGATTTTATCTTTGGGTAAATCATTTTTAGCTTTTTGTCCGATAATTTTATCAAACCAAGAAGCCGATATTCCTAACCCTGGACGTTTACAAACTAAGTCATCAACCGTAATAATTTCCCCTTCTTTAATCGCTTTTTTAGTCACTAGACTTTTTTGCAGCATTGGCTTATTAGGGATTTCACTTGGCATCGGTTGCTTTACACCATCACCCATTGCTAATTCTACATTTCTAATAGTTTCCACTAACTCCTTGAACTCATTAGGTTCGAGAGACGCTCGATGATCTGGTCCTGACATATTTTGATCTAGAGTAAAATGTTTTTCAATAATACAAGCTCCCATTGCCACAGCCCAAGGACTAGCACCGATTTTGGGGGTATGATCTGAAAAACCTACAGGGCAATTAAATGCTGTTTTTAAAGTTAACATAGCCCTTAAATTAACCTCATTAATGGGTGCTGGATATTCAGAAGTACAATGCAGTAAAGCAAAATTATTTTTTAGTCCACCATTTTGTAAACTATTAACGGACTGTTCAACCTCCGCAAGATTTGACATTCCTGTAGAAAGAATTACTGGACGTTGTTTACTGGCAACATAACGCAAAAAAGGAATATTAGTCGTATCTGTAGAAGCAATTTTAAACGCTGTTACCCCAATTTTATCTAAAAGATCAACACTATGGTTTTCGTAGGGAGTGCATATATAAATTATTCCCACTTTTTCACAGTATGTTTTTAGTTTTGCTTGATCTTCAGCACTAAGCTCTAAAGATTTCAACATTTTATATTGACTCCCAGCTTCACCAGTAGTTTCAACTTGATAATTAGCTTTTGGAGCATCTGGAGTAATTAATTCTTCTGTTATAAAACTTTGAAATTTGACTGCATCTGCATTAGCTTCTACAGCCTTATCAATGAGTTTATAAGCTAAATCTAAATCTCCATTATGATTAACTCCTGCTTCGGCAATAATAAAGCAAGGTTGACCATCTCCCACTAGGCGATCGCCTATTTTAATTGTTTGATTCATTGTTTCTCCGATTTAATAAAACTTCAGCTAAAGCAAAATCTAACTCACTATCAAGATCGACACTTCTTTCCGGTGGCATTATATAACCTGCCATTTTTCCAACATATAACTGTTTTTTTTCTATCACATTCTTACACCAACTTACATCCACTGCACCATTTAAACGATAGACTGGAGGTAATAATTGACGGCGATAAAATTTATTTTCGTCTATTTCATGTAAGAAGGGGATTAAACAATTATCTTCCAGTTTTTTCATCCAATAAGGATGGTGTTCAGCCAGACATACTGATCGCACACAATCTAATTGCTCATTACTGGTTAATATATTAACCGTATTTTCCACATCTTCCGCTAATCTTAAAGGAGAAGTAGGTCGTAACCAAACCACAATATCAGGACGATAATTTTCTTGTTTTGCTAAATAATCTAAAACATGAAGATATACTGGTAAATCAGGTGTATCATCTTGAGCTAATTCAGATGGACGCAAAAAAGGTACTTCTGCACCGACGTTAACAGACAGTTCTGCTATATCATAGTCATCAGTAGAAACAATAACTCGATCAAGAATTTTTGATCTTAGACTTGTTTCTATCGTCCAAGCAATTAACGGTTTATCCCCTAATAAACGAATATTCTTGTAAGGAACACCTTTTGATCCTCCTCTTGCAGGGACAACCCCTATAATTTTCATTTATTGTCCTCTAGCAATAATGGTTCTTTAACCTGCATTTTTGCTGCAATTAGTCCTTTAACTCTATCACCAAAATAAATCCAAGAAGGTCGCCATGTTCCCTCCTTAGATATTTCTAATCCAAACATTTGAGGATGATGATAATAAGTTGAGCCATCACCTGCTCCTAACGCAATTAAATATCTTCCTGGTGCTAAAACAGATTCTGGGATAATCCACTCTCCCATCCAAGCTCCCTTTGAACGAAACTCGAAAAGTTCTGGATAAATATCCCAGTCAGCTACAGACCAAAGACTATCTTCTGAGATGCTACAGATGTTAACTACAATAGTTGTTCCTGATAAGTCTTTCATTAATCTATAATAAATCTTGAGGCAAATTGCCTCATTGGAACGGAAAAAGTTAGTCAATTCTTGAGATGAATTTAACATTTCTACTTTTAGAAAATGTAAATCCATATTTTTTCCATCTTCAAAGGTAATCACGCCAGAATTGGATAAAGAACCATGCGCTAAATAATCGTCACAAAGTTTACTTGAATTTCCAGAAGCTTTGACTTGCCCTTTTTCTAACCAAATTGCCCTAGAACACAATCGCCTTACTGCTCCCATATTATGACTAACAAAGAAAACCGTCCTCCCCTCCTTCCCAACATCCTCCATCTTCCCCAAACACTTCTTCTGAAACTGTGCATCCCCCACCGCCAAAACTTCATCCACAATCAAAATTTCCGGTTCTAAATGCGCTGCCACCGCAAACGCCAGTCTTACATACATCCCCGAAGAATACCGCTTCACTGGTGTATCTAAAAACTTCTCCACCTCAGCAAACGCCACAATTTCATCAAACTTCCGCTTAATCTGCTCATTACCCATACCCAAAATAGCACCGTTAAGAAATATATTTTCTCTCCCTGTTAACTCTGGATGAAACCCAGTCCCCACCTCCAATAAACTGGCAACCCTGCCCTTAATTTTAATACTTCCAGTAGTTGGTTCTGTAATCCGACTTAAAATTTTCAATAGCGTTGATTTTCCCGCCCCATTGCGTCCAATAATTCCAACTCTATCACCTTGTTTAATCTCAAAAGATACATCCTTTAAAGCCCAAAACTCCTCAAAGGCAGGATTTTCATTCTTAGCTTGAGGATTAATTAAACTACCAAGAGATTTAACCTTATCAGTAATCACATCTCGCAGAGCAGTATAACGTTCCTGCTGCTGATGTCCAATAATATATTTTTTACCGAGATTTTCAACGCGAATAACTGTATCTGACATAAGTATTAATTTATCAATTTGAAAATTATTGATTTGACGGCTTATATATCTCAAGATTAGGCTAAATTTAGCATTTAATTATAGAAGTAGCCAAATTACCCACCCATAGTATATTATTAGCTCACTTATAATACACTTCTTTTATAAGTTACCAGTAGTTATCCTCTATATTTGAATAGGATTTTCTCTTCAGCTTGTTTAAATTCAATATCAAATAAATCAAAAACAACTTCTCTACCCAATAAAACTTCTTGGCAATCCTCACTTTGTAACCAGGCAACAGGAGCAGAAAAGGTATAATCATCAATCTGCATTTCAACTTGTCGGAGTACATATTGTACACTCCCCCCTACTCCTTCTCCATTACTCAGAACTTCTCCTTGAGAGAGGGCATATCCTAAGTCTGTGCCTAAATAAAATGTAATTAGGCTAATATCCGAACCAGAATCTACAAGCATTTCCAGGATTTTAGAATTTTGAAAAGTTAGACAGACTTCGTATTTTGGCTGCCAATCATGTTTTTTGACTGTTCTAAAACGCACTGGGAAAAACTTCACTGGCTCAACAAATTCGTTCTCGTAGATCCGCTCAGTGATGTAGTCAGAAGATTTTAAGTTCTGAAGGTCAATTTGCTGTGTCATGATTCTATAATCTTGGTGATGAGCTATTACACCATCCTTAGTGTAAATAATCCATTCTCCACGATATTGTTTTAGTTTTCGGTAATTTGCTTTACGCCATTCTTTGGCACTATTGTATTTTTCGTTCATATTTAGCTACAGGAAAGTCGGGGATCTGGGCATGATCAGATTATATATTCAGTTACCATTATATTTATTTCTTTAATCGCCTAATTACTGACAATATTAGATGCCTTGTAGAAAAAGTTCCAGATTTCGCTCACACCTTCTCTGTACTTTCGCCTCTTGATCACTAACTAAACAATAGATCATAAGAAGGTTGCATGGAGGGACTGAGATCAAAAAGACCATCAAAGCCCAACTCACTGTTCAATACTATCCGGTTCTGTCACTCTCGCACAACAATAATCGAATCTATTTTTTGTAACTCTGATTTTATACAGGTTTGCGATCGCTGTTCTCTCATGGATGAACAATAGAATAACACATAGTTAATTAGTGTCCGCTAGGTTCAGAGATTTTGATTCAAATGTCATCTTTATTGCCAGTATATTTTGCTTAACTCCTCTGAATAATTGATACCTGCTAAAGAGTTTCATTTAACTAAGCGAACTGCTTGCAGCAGCGCTTCGCTATCGCCTTCAAGATCAACAGTTTCAGATCCCCGACTTCTTTAAGAAGTCGGGGATCTGATGTTCTTATTTTATTTATAGAGTGAAGGTTAAAGAATTTCCCCAATGACTAATTTGAGATTTCATCAATTAGCGATCGCTTTCAAGATAAACAAAGCAGATCTCAATTACCGCCACTCTAGACGACAAAAGGGTATTTGATAGACTAAATGAATATTCGAGGATGGTTTTCAAGTCTTTGAGCGATAGCGAAGCGCTGCTGCAAGCAGTTCGCCTGTACTGGTTGAGCTAGAGTAACAATCAGTTTCAACAACTTCAGACTAATGGGGGCATTTATTGAATATTCTATATACGGTGGACTCTGGAACTTGCCAATAAAAAGTCATCTAGCGCAAGCTCAATTAAATAAGACTTTGAAAACTTTTCCACCACTGGGATCAGATTGGTTGATCTGAAGTATTTTCATGATTTTTTCTGTCAAAGTATTGACTAGAGAAATTTAACATTTCTTCAGCGTTATTGATCATTTCATGAGCTTCTTCTAGGCTAATATTAGGGCTAGTATCATAATCAGCTTCATTTCTTTTAATCTGAGCATCAATCAAAAAACGATGATATTTTAGGGGAATATCTTGATTTTTACAAAACTCTCGTCCAAAAGCAGAAATAACAGCCTTCTAAAATTTATTGTGGTGCGGGCATCTTGCCCGCTAATAATACAAGACTGGATCATCTAATTAATTCAGTATATTTTTGTAGCCAGTCATTTCCTTGTTTTTTGACTGTTCTAAACCGCACTGGCAAAAACTTCACCAGTATAGCGATTATCACTTTGATACATTGTTAATTATCTCCTGTATTTAATCGCTGTTGCCAAGATTCAACTATCTGTTTAATTGTCTCTTCTAAGGAAATTGTAATATCCCAGTGAGGATAATGTTCACGCATTTTTGTTAAATCGGAATAATAGCAAATGTGATCACCAATGCGGTTTTCTGATACGTAAGTAGAAAGCATCGCTTTACTACTATATTTTTCAGTTAAAGTGAATGCTTCTAGAATTGAGCAGCTATTTTGCTTACCTCCTCCAAGATTGTACACTTCTGCTATGCGAGGATTTTTAATAAAAGCTTCAATAAACCGCGCTACATCTAATGAATGAATGTTATCTCTAACTTGCTTACCTTGATAACCAAAAATCTTATATTCTTTACCTTCTAAGTTGGATTTGACTAAATAACTTAAAAAGCCATGTAATTCCACTCCTGAATGGTTAGGTCCAGTTAAACACCCTCCTCGCAAACAACAAGTAGGAATATTAAAATAACGTCCATACTCTTGTACCATTACGTCTGCTGCAACTTTAGATGCACCAAATAACGAATGTTTTGATTGATCGATACTAAAGGTTTCTGGAATACCATTTTGATAGATAGGATCATCATAATCCCATCTAGTATCTAATTCTTTGAGTTTAATTGTGTTCGGGCGATCGCCATAAACTTTATTTGTGGACATATGCACAAAGGGTGATTCTGGGCAAAATTGCCTCGCAGCCTCTAGTAAATTCAGAGTTCCTACTGCATTTGTATCAAAATCATCAAAAGGAATGGCTGCTGCCCGATCATGACTAGGCTGTGCTGCTGTATGAACGATAGCATCTGGTTGGAGACTTTCAATTAAATTTAGCACCCCTTGGCGATCGCGGATATCTACTTCATGATGAACAAACCCTTTAATGGAGTTTTGCAGCCGATGTTGATTCCAGCGTGTGTCTCCTTGAGATCCAAAAAAAACCGCCCTTTGGTTATTATCAACACCATGAATTTCCCACCCAATAGCAGCAAAGTATAAACATACTTCCGAGCCGATTAGACCTGATGAGCCTGTTACAAGTAATCTTTTCATCAAAATTTCTTGGTTAAAGTCTTTGAATAATATATCTATCTACTTGAGAATTTGATCTTAAATAACATCTGCAAAAGTTCGTTCCATCTTCCGAAAATACCAAATCCCACTTACTAATAATAAAAACACTAATCCCATAGAGAGAATAAAACCTGGCAAATACAACTGAGATTATCCACCCAAATCCGATTTCGCTCACACCTTCTCTGCACTTCGGCCTCCTGATCACTAACTAAACAATAGATCATAAGAAGGTTGCATGGAGGGACTGAGATCAAAAAGACCATCAAAGCCCAACTCACTGTTCAATACTATCCCTGTTCTGTCACTCTCGGACAACAATAATCGAATCTATTTTTTGTAACTCTTATTTTATACAGGTTTGCGATCGCCATTCTCTAAGGGATGAATAGTAGAATAACACAAATTTAATTAGTATACTCAAAACGGCTTGATTGTTTGATTCTAAACGTAGGGGTAAAGCAAGAGCTTCATTGGTGTCAACTTAGGTTACAGATGGCTTATTTGTTTGGCTTCCACACCCGCCAGGGAATAAATTCCCTGTCTCATAGCTCAAGTCCGTTAAAACGGACTAATGACTCCCGGTTCGCCTATTTTAAATTGAGTTAGAAAAAACCTGAACGATTTAATAGGGGTTTTAGCCTGTAATTCAAATGTACTATGACGTAGGCGATAGCGAAGCGCTGCTGCAAGCAGTTCGCATAAAAATAGAGTTTTTAGCACCGAGGGTAGTTCAAGCTAAATTTCGGGAAATCGCTAAAACCATTACGAAACCTAGATTTTCTATTTTTTTGGCAATTTCTCGAACTCCAAAAAAAATGAGCGAACCGGGAGTAATGA
>NZ_JADEWA010000258.1:0-7712 GCF_015207865.1 Dolichospermum sp. LEGE 00246 | reverse complement strand
TGTGTATAAGAGACAGAATGTTAAAAATGTAAATATCTAGGTTTGATTAGTAAACTTAACTGCTGTTATCTTAGGAATATGAAGTTGAAATACCATGAATGTCACCCTTTGTTGACAAACTTAACATTTCTTTAGATAATTTGGAGGTGCGTAGCGTCAAAATGATAATAGTTCCGTATAGCAAACTACAAAACCCTGGACACAGGTTTAATTATTGCCATGTTTGTTCCTCGTGCATAACGGGAACACTGTCTAAATGTATTTTTGATGTAATTTTGTGAGAAAAAAACCATGAGTGTGAATACGGTGCCTTCTATTAATTACAATTACTACTCTCTAAATGTTATTCAGGACGAAGCACGCCGACTGGTGGAGAGGGGAATGGTTGGTCGTCAACAACCAATATATACACTTTGCCAGTTTATCCCGGCTAGAGAGTGGGTTTGTGTAGAATGTGAATTAGAGAAATGTGATTTTTTGCTGCGCGATCGCATCGGTGATTTAATCGGACGCGAAGAGTGGGATAACGACTAATAATTTTGTTTTTTTTAATAAACTACTGTTATTTTTGATTGTACTTGTTTGTAGTTTCTGGCTATAAACAGGTATATTTTTTTCTATATTTCTTGAATTTCATTTCACGCAGAGACGCAGAGACGCAAAGAAATAATGAATAAAGTTGGCTAATATCTTCGGTAAAACTGCGATCGCTTATTTTGGTTGACCATGCCGAAACCCATTGTCTATCTACATTCTCATAGATAAATTTGCTTGTATATAAATATAAGTTATGTAGGGATAGAAATAGTGATTATCCCTACATAAACACTTTTTAACGCAAAATACAGCTATACATAAGCTGCAATAGAATCATTTTCGCTTGCTAGTGCTACGTCGGGCTTCGCGGGTTTCGTCTTCGAGACGACGGCGATCGCGCCAATCTGATAATGTTAGATAAACAACACCACCAGTAACTCCTACTAGCAGCAGCACCCCAAATAAGGCTAAAATACCCAAAAATGGACTTTCCACGATGCCTCTATAGTCCGTTGCGTCCCCAAACTACCATAGAAATAGACCAAGTAAACACAACTAACAGCGATACCCAACCCAGTGTCAAAATCATAGTTCTACTTTTCAAATAATTACAAAACGGCTCTAATATCCATCATACTGGGAAAATGCAGTGGATTCATTAACTAGATTGATAGGAGAGTTAGAAAAATTATGGAATTAATGGCAGAACGGTTAGAATCCCTGAAAGCGGGAGTAATTGGCAGCATATCTTTAGGTTTAGCTTTTCTTAGTACCAGCTTTATTAATGTTTTTTGGTTAGATAAGTATTTTCCAATAGTTACTTATGATAAAATTGATATAGTAAATTTACAGATGTTATTAAATGGTGTCATAGCCGGGTTTTCTGGGTTTCTATTTGGTGTCACCTATCGTTATATTATCCGTGTAGATACCAATCCTCACCTCAAAACTGGGGGTATTTGGGCTTTTGGTTTAGTGCGGGGTTTAACTCAAATAGAAGTTGGTTGGCATCTAAGTAATTCGGTTTTGCCTTTTTTAATCTTAGCAGGAGAAAGTATATTGTGGTTTTCTCTGGCTGCTTTTGCTCTCGATACTGCTATTTTATGGAAATGGTTGAAACCTTTTTCATGAATTTTATTGTCAGAATCAGGATATCCAGGATGGCAGGATGAACAGGATGAAAATGTTATAGCAAGGCAAGAGGCAAGAGGCAAGAGTAAAGAATTTTTCAGCGATTGTTAAAGAAATGTAGGTTGGGTTGAGCGACAGCGAAACCCAACAAAATTCTTGATAATGTTGGATTGTGGCTGATGCCTCCGGCGATAGCGAAGCGCTGCTGCAAGCAGTTCGCAGGGATACGCCACACTATGGCTAACATCTCCCGTCAGGGATAGGTTTACGTTCCACCACCCAACCTGCCGGATAATGACTTTTTAGGCTTAACCGAACAGTATTGTGATGAAAATAGATTATCTTTAAATGTTGTCCGATTCAAAATTATTAAATTTGAGAGTTTATTAAGACTTGGAGATAGTATCAATAGTTTTTTCTAATAATTTTAAGGATGCTAATAACTTATCTTTTTGGGGTTTAGCAGCTTTGAGTTCTCCTGAAATTTCATCCATACTTTTTTCTACAGCTTCATAGTTATCACGAGATTTAGCTTTGATGCCATCTTCTACTTCTTTCCAAGCATCTTCAAACTTGTCAAATTCTTTTTTAGCTTGGACAAAATTCCCAGATGTAACTGCGATTTTTGTTTTGGAGACTACAGCGAGTAAACCTGCATTACTGACTGTAGATTTTTGTCCTGGGACTTTTTTTGTAGAATTGGAAGTTCCGGCTGGGGTAGTTTCGGTAGCAGATTGTTCGGGCTTGTTACAACCTACTAAAGCCAGTAAGCTGATACTTGCAATAATTAACATTGATTTGAAATTCTTCATGGTCAACTCCTAATGGATATTTTTATTTGTACCGTTAATATTTCCTATGATAAAACAGCAAATGTCAAGAACTCGGAAAGTGCAACTTGGCAATTTGCTGGGAAATACTTTGCAATATCCATCTAATGGCGGCTTGCTCAGGATAAAAATCGTTAAATGGGATGATTCTGTAGTTATGGAAGTGGCGGATACTGGTATTGGTGTCGCCTCTAATAGGGCAGCTTGGTCATAAGCCTATGAGTGGGAACGCTCTGCTCAGAATAACAGTTTTAAGAGATTTTTAAGATAAATTTTGGGGATTTTTTGGCGATCGCTATATGTAGTTTACACGATATGTAACCACTCAAACAAAACTTTTATCATGACTCATAAAATCGAACTCCAATCTATTACGGGGCTATCTGTGTCAGCAGCAAGCGATCGCCTCCAACAAGAAGGATATAATGAGTTACCATCTACCCAACATCGCCAAATCTGGGAAATTGCCCTAGAAATCTTCCAAGAGCCGATTTTTCTCCTGTTATTAGGATGTGGTATCATTTATCTGTTTTTGGGTGATGCCCAGGAAGCTTTAATTTTACTAGGGTTCATCTTTTTCATTGTTGGCATCAACTTATACCAAGAACAAAAAACAGAAAAATCTCTGGAAGCATTACGGGATCTTTCTAGTCCACGCGCATTAGTTATTCGTGATGGCAAACGTCAACGAATTGCTGGACGGGAAGTAGTTCGAGAAGATGTGATTGTTTTGTCAGAGGGTGATAGAGTTCCTGCTGATGCTGTGGTGATGTGGTCTACCCATTTGAGCGTTGATGAGTCTTTGTTAACTGGGGAATCTTTACCCGTTCGCAAACAGGATACCACCGATTTAGAAAATACGATGAGAACCGCCACACAGCATCGTCCTGGTGGTGAAGATCTACCTTTTGTCTATTCGGGAACGTTAGTAGTTCAAGGTCAGGGAATTGCCCAAGTCTATGCCACAGGTATGCAGACGGAAATGGGTAAAATTGGTAAAGCCTTGCAAACTGTCGAATCCGAAGACACGGTTTTGCAACGGGAAACTCGAAAAATTGTCAGTAAATTGACCTTTGTAGCGATCGCTATTTGTGTAGCTGTAATCGTTATTTACGGTGCAACAAGGAACGATTGGCTACAAGGAATTTTAGCAGGTTTGGCACTGGCGATGGCAATTTTGCCCAATGAAATTCCTGTGGTCTTGGCAATTTTCCTGGCTTTAGGGGCTTGGAGATTTTCCCAGGCTAGGGTTTTAACTCGGCGTGTTCCTGTAGTAGAAACACTGGGTTCTGCGACTGTTCTTTGTGTAGATAAAACTGGAACGCTGACTTTTAACCGGATGTCAGTTCAGCAATTATTTGTGTATCAGCCCACAACATTAACACCGCAATTTTACGATGTTGCCCTCCATGAACGGGAAGCCCTGCCGGAAACTTTTCATGAATTAATCGAATTTGGGATTTTAGCCAGTCGCAAAGACCCTTTCGACCCCATGGAAAAAGCCCTCAAACAAGTGGGTGATGACTATTTAGCTAGAACAGAACATTTACACCAAGACTGGGAAATCCTGCGGGAATATCCCCTCACAGGTGAATTATTAGCCATGTCCTGTGTGTGGCAATCTCCAGAAAATAAGTTGGTGGTTGCTACTAAAGGAGCTCCGGAAGCGATCGCTGATCTTTGTCATTTTAACACCCAACAAAGGCAAGATTTGGAACAGCAGATTAATAAAATGGCGATCGCTGGTTTGCGTGTTTTGGGTGTAGCCAAAGTTATTGGACAACATCAAAAAAACAAAACCCTCAAATCTCTTCCTCAAGCCCAGCATGACTTTGAATTTGCCTTTTTGGGACTGCTAGGTATGGCTGACCCCGTGCGTCCAACTGTCGCCCCAGCCATTGCTGAGTGTTACACTGCTGGTATCCGGGTAGTGATGATTACAGGAGATTATCCCGCCACAGCCCAAAATATTGCCCGCCAAATCGGTCTAAAACCTGCCACAGAACTAATTACCGGGTCAGAACTGGAAACAATCCCAGAAGGGGAGTTACTATCTCGCATTCAAACTGTGAATATTTTTGCGCGGGTTGTTCCCGAACAAAAATTACTAATTGTGAATGCCCTCAAACGCTGCGGTGAAATCGTGGCTATGACTGGAGATGGTGTGAATGATGCCCCAGCTTTGAAAGCTGCAAATATCGGTATTGCTATGGGTGAAAGGGGAACAGATGTTGCCCGTGAATCTGCGGATTTAGTTTTGCTAGATGATGATTTTTCTGCTATTGTCGAATCTGTGAGGCTAGGACGGCGAGTATTTGATAACCTGAAAAAAGGTATGGCTTATACTTTGGCGGTGCATATCCCCATTGCGGGAATGTCCTTGATTCCGGTAATATTTCATTGGCCGCTGGTATTATTGCCTATCCACATTGCTTTTCTGCATTTAATTATTGACCCTGCCTGTACTGTAGTATTTGAGGCTGAACCAGAAGAAAGCAATATCATGAACCGTCCACCCCGTAATCCCAGAGAGTCCTTATTCAGTCGTCGAACTTTGAGGTTAGCACTACTGCAAGGGGTAAGTGTGTTAGCGGTGTTACTGCTTGTATTTGCTGTGGCTTTTTATTCTGGATATGGGGAATTTGATGCCCGTGCTTTGGCTTTTACTACCCTAATTGTCTCAAATTTGAGTATGATTTTGAGTAATCGTTCTTGGTCGCGGACTATTCCCGAAATGTTACGCACTCCTAATGCGGCACTTTGGTGGGTGCTGGCTGGTGCTGTGGTGTTTATGGGTTTGGTGCTTTATGTTCCTGTGCTACGTCATTTATTCCGGTTCTCTTTTCTTCATTTTGATGATTTATTAGTTAGTCTCACTTCTGGGGTATTGAGTATTTTGTGGTTTGAAGGATTGAAGGTTTGGCGACGTAGATAAATAAAATGTCTCACGCAAAGGCGCAAAGGCGCAAAGGTAACATCCGCGTTTATCTGCGTTCATCTGCGTTTAAAAATCTTTGGAGGGTTACTGTGAAAAAAGCATTTCGTAAATATCATCGTGTTATTGGCATTATTGTTTGTGTCCCACTTTTATTAACTGTTTTAACGGGAATGTTAGCAACTATTATTGGGGAATGGTCTGTTAATATTGGGCTTTCTTCTAGATTAATGTTGAAAATTCATACTGGGGAAATTTTTCATTTACAGGCAATTTATCCGATTTTGAATGGTTTTGGATTAATTGGTTTGTTGGTGACGGGTATGAGTATGTCGGGTTTGTTTAATCAGAAGAAAAAACCTAATCATAATTAAACGCAGATGAACGCGGATAAACGCAGATGAATGGATTTCAAGGATTCAGAATAGAAGATCTTTTCTTCTTCTTCTTTTTCTCCTGACTCCTGACTCGGTGACTCCTGACTCCCAAAAATTATTTTACTTCTGTGACTCGCCAGCTTAGTTTTAGGTTAACCCAGAAGTTCCAAATTGTGGCTACTGCGATCGCTATTAATTTAGCTATATACTGGTTCATACCTAAGCTATTGAATAGGAAATTGACTACTAATGTTTGGATGATTATCCCTGCTAAACAGACCATATTGAATTTCAGGAATCTTTTGAAACGCTGGCGCTTTCCTGTCTGTTTCCGGGAAATATCCCCAAATGTCCACAAATCATTCCAGAGGAAATTATTGAGAATTGCTACTTCGGCAGATAAGATTGTACTGCGAGTTAAACCCAAATTAATTACAGTACGCATAATGTGAAATATGGTTAAATCTACAAATACGCCACTAAATCCCACTGCACCAAATCTGAGAAATCGTCCCATAGGAAAGTTAACTTTTTGGCGAATTTTTCCTATTTTTCCAGTAGATAACCGTAATCTGATTAAGTGTTGAATATAGTCTACATATTGTTTCCACGTCACTTTGCTTTCTCCTTCTGTGCGTTCGCGGAATACATAACCGGCTTCAGCAATTTCTCCTACCTGTCCCCGACCAATAACTTCTAAAAGAATTTTATACCCTATAGGATTAAGTGTGGTATTAGCGATCGCACTTCGTCGTACGATAAAATAACCACTCATTGGGTCACTAACTCTACCTAAAACTCCCGGTAAAATCACCAATCCTAGCACTTGCGCTCCACGGGATAAAAAGCGTCTAATTACACTCCAACTACTCACACCACCACCGTCTATATGACGACTAGCTAATGCTAAATCAGCCCCCGCTTCTATTTTTTGCAACAGTTGTGTTAATACTTCTGGAGGATGCTGCAAATCGCCATCAATTACGCCCAATACACGCCCTCTAGCCGCTTGCCAGCCACGTATTACTGCTGAGGATAGTCCTCTCTCTTCTTGACGACGCATGACCCGTAATTGGGGATAATCTGGAATCAGAGATTGTGCCACTTCCCAAGTTCGGTCAGGGCTATCATCATCTACTATAATGAGTTCATAATTACCAGGAATAGCTTTATCCAATAACCCACTTAATATATTGACCACATTTTCGATATTGTCACACTCTTGATACGTGGGAATTACTAAAGATAGGAAAATGGCATTGTTTTCGGCTGTTTCTTTGGGTGTAAATTCAGCAATCATCAATGTACCAATAGGAACTGCTAATAAAGAATTAGATGAGTTGATGGTCATAAAATCAGTAGTAAATTTTAACTTTCTAAATCGCCTATAAAGGTTAACTCTCCATAGAGTACAATACTTTTGGCATATAGAAACAATGGATAAATTTTAATATTAAATATTATTCTTTTTCCCTCTCCTTATTACGATACAAGGGGTAAAGCAAAAGCTTAATGGTGTCAACTTAATCTCAAATCCCTACCACATCTCGTTCCTAGTCTCTGACTAGGAATGTAGTTGATGAGGCTCTGCCTCTAATATTATTGAAGGCAGAGCCTTCTAGAATTTATTCCCAGCCAGAGACTGGGAATGAGATGACTTGGGTTCTTTGTCATTTGGCAAAAGTCCATGTCCCAACCGTTTTGAGTATAAAAATAGTCATGGTTTGTGAAAGATAAAGTCATTCCAGTTCAAAATGTGAAATAACTGTTCACACTCTCACACTCCCCCCCTATCCTTAACGAGAGGTCAAGGGTTTCGATAATTTTAGAGGGGGGAGTGAATAACTACAATGTGAAAATATTTATGTTGCATATAATCTTGATAAAGATATAATGGTATGT
>NZ_JADEWA010000257.1:0-7720 GCF_015207865.1 Dolichospermum sp. LEGE 00246 | reverse complement strand
AGATAGAAAAACTGATCAAGTCTGATGAAGATTCTCTTAGAATGTATGTGTTGGATGCTGGGAGTGTGAGAAGAACTATTACCTATGGTTCGGAAATCCCTAGACAAGAACAGGCTATCATTATATAATTGATAGGTGAGATTAAATTTTTGGCAGACCTAAAGCGGGGTCAAAAACCCTGGAGATTCGCCAAACAGCCAGAACCTTGACAACTAAATACTTTCAGCGTTTCATCAGTTTCAGTTTGTGCTTGACCCGAAGCCTGAAATAAGGTTTTTTGAGAGGTCCGCCAAAATCGTCTCTGGATTCCGCCCCCAGTTTATGTTTCAGACGGCGGGGTTTCCGCATATCTAATCCCCGCAAGGGGACTGAAACTAACCAATTGGAAGAGGTATCTTCCAGTGATTTGTATAATGTAAAAAGCTGACTTTTGAAATCAGTAATTATCTAGAACATAACAATTAAGTAATGTTAAGTGGTAATAAAATACTGTTATTAATGTTATACACACTGGACTAAGAACATGGGTCAATGGATAGATTTTCAACAGACTATTAATCAAAGGTTAATCAGAGAAGATTTAGACAAAGAGCAAACCAAAGTCAAAAATATGAATACCAAAGGACATGGACTTGTTCGGGGTATTGCTGGTTCTGGTAAATCCTTAGTATTGAGAAACAGAGTTGAGAAAATTATTGATGAATATGATGATATTTTGATTCTTAGTTACAATCGTTTCATGAATGGTTGGCTTACCTCAAAACTAGCAGAAAAAGGTATCCAAAAACAAGTTACCTGTAATACATTTCATAGTTGGGCTTATAATAAACTAAATTATGATTATAAGTTTGATAGGAATGATACACTAAGACTGCAAATTATAGATTTAGCTCAAAAATCACATTTACAATACCAAGCCATTTTAATAGATGAAGCCCAAGATTTTTATGATGAGTGGTTTAGGGCTATTTTAGAAGTATTAGATAACGATACCAACTCTCTCTTTTTTGTTTATGATAACACTCAGTCTGTTTATGGTCAGTCTCATAGAAGAAAACAAAATTGGTCATGGCGTAAACTGGGAATTGATGTTGTAGGTCGTTCTCAAATCTTCGATGTTAATTATAGAAACTCCCCAGAAATTCTTGAATTGGCTTGGCATTTTATACTTACATCATTGTCTGATGCTAACATAAAAGTGTCCAAAAAAGAACAAGCTGGAGGTAGAATTGGGGATATTATTGAACCAAAAACCAAAAAATCCAGAAGTTCAAATATTCAACCTTTACTATTACAAGTTTCCAATCATGAAATGTCTTCAACAATTGCCCAACAAGTTAAATTAGCATTATCAAGTTATAAAGAATCTTCCATTGGTGTTTTAGTACATCCACAAAATTGGCAACTCAAAAATTTAATTAGTGCAGAATTGTTAAAACTGAATATTCAACATCACGCCCCCAGAGGTTCTACAGATAGAAACATGAATGTGGTAGATAGACCCTTTGTAATTGTTGACTCTTGGAATGCCCTCAAAGGTGTTGAATTTGATGCGGTTATTGTTGCTGGTTTAGACATGGCTAATGAATTCCCCCATGATCCCGATGCAGATTTCCAAGAAAAAGCCGGGATTTACACGGCTATGACTAGGGCAAGGGAGCATTTGGTGATTTTATATGATACTAAAAACTCTGTTGTTGACTTGATGGAAAATGCTTTGAACTCCCCACCACAATTAAAAAGTGAAGACTAATTTGCGATAGCGAAGCACTCCGTAGGAATCTCCATAAGCATTGCTCACTTCATTCTTAGGAGAACGCAATAGCAAAGTAAAAAGCTTTTCAGTAATCAACCTGAAGTCCTATATTTTTATTGAGATAATTGTAACTAATGAAAAAGTTTCCTTTTTTAGCATTTGAAGGATTAGACGGGGCTGGTAAAACCACCTTAGCAGAACTATTTGCAAAGCAGCAAAATTTTAATTATTACGGTAGCATACCACCTGAATTAATTTCTTTACGGAAGCAAATAGCCGCAACTAATTCCCCAATTAGCACATTCCATTTTTATAGTTTGTGTAACATTTTACATAGTTATGAATACAGAATAAAATTGAATAATTTAGGGGTTGTGGCTGATAGATATGTGTTTTCTACTCTTGCTTATCATAGTCTGTTGATGAAACAGGACTTGTCTTCTTATCTACATATCCTGCAATCAGAACAAGAATTTTTACTCCCTGATATCATTGTTTATGTAACAGCATCCCAGTCAACAATTAACCAGCGTATTATACAACGAAGTGAGAAAGTTCCTATGCAATGGTATGGCGATAAAGTTTCTCTTGAATATAATCTTGATGAATCATACAAACGTATATTTGCATTAGTTAATATACCAATCATACAAATTGATACAACTAATTCAAATCCTGAGCAAGCATATTCTAATTTGTGCTGCGAACTATACAAAATTAGCGAAAGTATACCGATAATAAAGTCTATAAATTTTGATGTAAATTAGCTAACTTCAAATTTTGATTTATCAAAAATAATTATCATGAAACCAATTTCTGTAAATTTTCATCTGTGGAAACCATGCAATTATCATTGCCGATTTTGTTTTGCTACTTTTCCTGATATCGAAGGAGCTTTAACTTTAAATGATGCTAAACATCTTCTTTTCTTATTACGTGAGGCAGGAGCAGAGAAACTTAACTTTGCTGGGGGAGAACCAACACTACACCCTAACATTGGCGAACTTGTAGCTGAATCGCATCGTTTGGGATTTATAACCAGTCTTGTGAGTAATGGTGCGAGAATGACTGAATTGCTAGAAAAACACGCTCATGAAATTGATTGGGTTGCATTGTCGGTAGATTCTGCTTCAGAAGCAGTCCAAAAGGATTTAGGACGGGGGAATGGTAATCATGTAATACAATCAATTGCTTTATTTGATAAGTTACATCAATATGGTATCCGCATTAAACTTAATACAGTAGTTACAGGCTTAAATTTTCAAGAAAATATGTCAGATTTTGTCAGGCGGGTGCGTCCAGAACGATGGAAAATCTTTCAAGTGTTACCAGTACAGGGTCAAAATGATGGTAGCGTTGAGGAACTGCTGATATCACCACAACAGTTTCAAGAATTTGTTGAACGACACCAACCTTTGATAAATGAAGGATTTCAAGTTATTCCAGAATCAAATGACTTGATGAAAGATTCCTACATCATGGTTAATCCACAAGGGCAGTTTTACAACATTACCAAAACCAAGAAGGGGCATTCATACAGTTCACCAATTTTAGAAGTGGGTGTAAATGCTGCCTTCGCTCAAGTTGGTTGGAACACAGATGCTTTTTTACGTCGGGGTGGTATTTACTCTTGGAAATAGTTAGCACCAGGTCAATCACCATCAGTGATCGCCCCCTCGCCATAGGCATCGCCCCCGCCCCCCACCAACTTCTCAAGGAAAAAAAGTAATGGCATATTGGTTATTTCAAAATAATCCCAAATTATTAAGGAAAACAAGCGATCGCTGTTTATATATGAGAAGAAATGTCAAAAAATAACGGAGTATTTACTATGCAGACACAGACTTACAAATTAGGTGATATCAATTCTCAAGTATGACTACTTACAAGCAACTCCAGGATTACATCAAAACTAAATATCAGGTCACAGTTAAAACCTGTTGGATTGCTCATGCCAAAGAACAGTTAGGACTTCCACTTAAAGCATCTCAACGCAGTTCTGAAGGAAAACCAAGAGTTTATCCTTGTCCTCTAGATAGATTGCCATTAATTAGAGAAGCTTTTGAACACTTTCATCTTCTATAAAGATTCAATAAAAATATGAGCAATGAAATTGTAATATTTACACAACTCTAACAAAATATGATTCCTAGCGATCGCCCACAATTCTTGAGGAAAACCCAGGCGATCGCTATTCGCTGCTGCAAGCAGTTCGCTTCTCCCTTCGTAGACATCGCCCCTGCCAAATTATTGAGAGAAGCGATCAGACGATTTTCTTCGCTTAATGCGCGAGGGGGTGGGTGTAAAAAATTCAATTTCTCAAAAAATGCCTGAAATCATGTCTACACAAGCTTTTCATACAGTTCATGGAGCTCACCCATCCGCGCACCTTGCACAGCAGGAGTTTCAGCTATTTTACTCCTTGACACTTTTCTTGAAATGGATTATCATAAAGGCATCCGCGCAACTGAACCTTGAAAACTACATATATATAGGCTTTCAGCACCCCGCGATCGCAATTTCACTTACTCCCTACTAGGGATTGAAACCAAGGACGACCTGAAGAAGCTGAAACACCAGTCATCGCAATTTCACTTACTCCCTACTAGGGATTGAAACCAATTATCTAGCTATGTCGGGCGTGGGTATGGCGCATCGCAATTTCACTTACTCCCTACTAGGGATTGAAACTGAGATTGTCATTTTGCAACTTTAGAATCTCGGTTATCGCAATTTCACTTACTCCCTACTAGGGATTGAAACATTCTTCTGGGTAAATATCGTCAAAGATTCCTTGTGAATCGCAATTTCACTTACTCCCTACTAGGGATTGAAACTTTATACTCACAAAGATTAAATAATCTCATTTTTGCCATCGCAATTTCACTTACTCCCTACTAGGGATTGAAACGTTTCTCCTCTTCCGTCAACTCCTGATGATTTAAAATCGCAATTTCACTTACTCCCTACTAGGGATTGAAACTACCCGAAAAATGGTCTGATATTGGTCGGAATGCTAATCGCAATTTCACTTACTCCCTACTAGGGATTGAAACATTGTATTCGTAACAATAACTCCTTCTTCTGGTTATCGCAATTTCACTTACTCCCTACTAGGGATTGAAACGTCAAAGCCTGTAACAAAGGCGTTATCTTTGTTTCATCGCAATTTCACTTACTCCCTACTAGGGATTGAAACAACTATTCTGAATCCATAGCCATCAAAATTGTCATAAGCATCGCAATTTCACTTACTCCCTACTAGGGATTGAAACATGATTTCTCCTATTTAAAAAGTGAAAGTTGGATTGAATCGCAATTTCACTTACTCCCTACTAGGGATTGAAACCTTGATTGATTGAACCACCGTAACCACCAACGCAGTGGGAAATCGCAATTTCACTTACTCCCTACTAGGGATTGAAACGCGGATGTATGGATTGGAAAATGTGTAGCTGTGATCGCAATTTCACTTACTCCCTACTAGGGATTGAAACAATTCCATACTGAGTGCAGATTGCTTGGGTTTTATCCCATCGCAATTTCACTTACTCCCTACTAGGGATTGAAACAAAATACTAGCTAGTCTAGATTGATCATGTAAAGATAATCGCAATTTCACTTACTCCCTACTAGGGATTGAAACGCCATTTCCGTAGCATTTCCATATATTGTGGGTCATCGCAATTTCACTTACTCCCTACTAGGGATTGAAACATCTCTAACGCAGCCATTAGAGACACACGCCTTAGATCGCAATTTCACTTACTCCCTACTAGGGATTGAAACCACTACCTCGTTCCATTTTGGTATCATCATGGAAGATCGCAATTTCACTTACTCCCTACTAGGGATTGAAACTAATCAATGCTGAACTAATAGATATCCAGTCATCAAATCGCAATTTAACTTACTCCCTACTAGGGATTGAAACTGAAACCGTGAATTAAAATAACTTTATAGCCGTATCGCAATTTCACTTACTCCCTACTAGGGATTGAAACAAATAGTTAGGGATGTCTCCGGGTTGTACCGGAGTATCGCAATTTCACTTACTCCCTACTAGGGATTGAAACTAAATTGTAAGCATAAGTTACCTTGGCTAAGGTTTCCAATCGCAATTTCACTTACTCCCTACTAGGGATTGAAACTTGTCTTCAAAATGGAATTTACTTAAATCCTTTCTGCATCGCAATTTCACTTACTCCCTACTAGGGATTGAAACCAATTTCTCCTGCGCGGAGACATCGAACTTTTTTAGATCGCAATTTCACTTACTCCCTACTAGGGATTGAAACTCAAAACCCAAAAACCTTGAGTAATTAAACATTGATCGCAATTTCACTTACTCCCTACTAGGGATTGAAACAGCTAAACTTACCATTTTGAAGATTGTACCTTACCTATCGCAATTTCACTTACTCCCTACTAGGGATTGAAACCTACCCTTCAAGCGTGTGATTTATTTAGTAGATATCGCAATTTCACTTACTCCCTACTAGGGATTGAAACTTTATGCTTTACCACCCTGAGCGGCTGGTATACCCGAAAATCGCAATTTCACTTACTCCCTACTAGGGATTGAAACTTTACATGATTACGCTTGGATTTTAAATCTTTATCATCGCAATTTCACTTACTCCCTACTAGGGATTGAAACGACGCTACTGTAAGCCTCGATAAAATTCTTTCTATCGCAATTTCACTTACTCCCTACTAGGGATTGAAACTGAGTATGTATTTAGAAAATCGTTTTTATATTGAATCGCAATTTCACTTACTCCCTACTAGGGATTGAAACCAGAAATGCCCAGCAACTCACCAACGATAGGAACAGTCTTATCGCAATTTCACTTACTCCCTACTAGGGATTGAAACTAAATTAATTAAGGCGGTGCGTTCTTTTTTGGTAGCATCGCAATTTCACTTACTCCCTACTAGGGATTGAAACTCTAGTTGGCGATGTTGAGAGGCAGATAGAAATTTTATTGCAATTTCACTTACTCCCTACTAGGGATTGAAACAAAGTATTTTCGCTATTTGCTCTCCTATCAGTATATTGCAATTTCACTTACTCCCTACTAGGGATTGAAACAGTCTATTAGTCCTCGATGGCTCCAGCAAAAAAGAATTGCAATTTCACTTACTCCCTACTAGGGATTGAAACACGGAGTTGATGTGGGAAGGAATGGTAGAACTTATTGCAATTTCACTTACTCCCTACTAGGGATTGAAACTTCAACCAAGAAAGCTAAATCTTCAATAAAGCTATTGCAATTTCACTTACTCCCTACTAGGGATTGAAACTCTACATTACTGACTACAAAGTATTTGGGACTTTATTGCAATTTCACTTACTCCCTACTAGGGATTGAAACTTGAATAACGCCTTCACTGTCAGCATAGTCAAATTATTGCAATTTCACTTACTCCCTACTAGGGATTGAAACCATCGTCACAAATACTTTCTCCGATACCGTACTTATTGATCGCAATTTCACTTACTCCCTACTAGGGATTGAAACAATCAATAGCTCCTCAACTCTAGGGGGATTAAGAATTGCAATTTCACTTACTCCCTACTAGGGATTGAAACTTCATTGTCTTTACTCCTTGGTTGTGTTTTTTAATCGCAATTTCACTTACTCCCTATTAGGGATTGAAACAGGAGCGCGATCGCCGCTTTTAATCCGAGACATTGAATTGCAATTTAACTTACTCCCTGTTTCCGCACATCTAATTCCCGCAAGGGGACTGAAACCTTACTTGAATACGATGGCGATTACTAGGTCGCGCTTCGCTATCGCCCCGTAGGAATCGCTCTTAGATTTCCCGTTCTATAAAACTTACCCAAAATTACCAAAGTCTAGACACATCTGGACAGCGATAATCTTAGTGTTTATTTCCTGCTTCATCGTGGTCTTAGAATGACTTCTAAGAGGTTTTTCCACTCGACAGACAATC
>NZ_JADEWA010000256.1:0-7735 GCF_015207865.1 Dolichospermum sp. LEGE 00246 | reverse complement strand
ATGCTGAATCTTGTGATTTAGAAGCATGGGTAAAGAAAAATATCTTGACTGAAAACAACTTAGAAAAATTTATATTTATCCAAGGAAAAAGAGGCAGAGGTAAAAGTGTTTTCTGCAAAATATTCGCAAATTGGATCAGACAACATTTACATCCTTACTGGACACCAATTTTAATTAATGTCAAAGATATCAAAGTTTTATCATCTCAGTTAGCAGAAACATTAACTGCAAATTTAGATATTAGCTTGATTCGTGGTGATCATAATTGGTTAAGAAATAAAAATCATCGTTTTGTTTTTATCTTTGATGGTTGGGACGAATTACCAACTGCGTCTAGAAATAATCAAAATCTGGAAAAATTTATTTGGCAAGTTAGCGAATTTCAGCAACAATGTAACAATGATGAAAGCATGGGACATAAGGTATTAATTACCAGCAATGTGATTCCTTTATCAATTATCTCTAATTTACCCACAAATTTAGAAAGAGTAGAAATTCTTCCCTTAGATCAACAACAACAACAACAATGGTTAGGAAAATGGCAATCTCTACCAAATAATCACGGCAAAAATACAGATTTACAGCAGTTTCTAGTGAATCAAAAATGTCCTGCAATTATTCAAAAATTAATTTGTGAACCATTGTTACTATACTTTTTGGCGGGAATGTATCGAGATGATCAACTGGTAATTGATAATTTAGCAGCGGATAATACTCGAACTGCTACAGCTTTAATTTATCAAGCAGCCATAAATTGGCTGATTGCTAAATCAGGTGATACTTTCCATGATCAATTACTAAATTTAAAAGATATTCTCACAGAAGCTGCTGTTGCTGTCACCCAGTCAGGTGAAGAATTTTCTCCAATATCAATGCTAAAATCTCGGCTAGGAGATGATGCCAAATCTATCAATGATGAAATTATCAGAACACCTTTAGCAGATTTTTATGTTTATCCTCATCATGAATCAGACAATCAGGTAAAGTTTAGCCATCAAAGTTTTCGTGAATTTCTCTTTGCTGACAGGTTGAAATTAAGCCTAACTGCCTGGACACAGTATTATAATACGGAATCTGCGAAAGAATTAATTACTAATGAAGCAGAGATGAATTGGCAAATTTATGATTTGCTGGGTTTTGGCATTCTTACCCAAGAAATAGTTGAATATTTAATGGGTTTAATGATTGCTATTCCCAATTTTCGTTGGGTACAACTATATAGACGGTTGGATGATTTTTATGTTAGTTGGTGTCAAGGTAAATTTATTGATACGGCTGAAGAAACCTTACCCCAGACTAAGCTGCGAGAATTGCAAAATGCTGGTGTTTATCAATTAGGTCAGCGTCAAGTAGATGTTTATGCTGGGTTAAATGTGATGATTTTACTTTTAGCTATACAGCGTTATGCTCAAGAAGATGAGTTACTCAAAGAGCATATAATTTTTTATCCCTCTGGTCAACCGGAAGAGAATAATTTCACCTATCAATTACAAAATATTATTTATTACAGTAGTTGTTTACAGGGTGAAAATTTCCGCAGTTTAGTTGGTCAATTTTTGGGTGGCGCTCATCTTCGTAGTGCCAGTTTGTTACAAATAAATCTTAGTTACGCGGATTTAACAGAAGCAGACCTCAGCCGCGCCAGTCTTTATGGGGCAAACTTTAGCTATGCTAACCTTAACCGTGCCTATTTCATTGGTTCAGATTTAAGAGATGTAGATTTTTCTGGTGCAAATTTAGCAGAAACTTACTTGAGTGGTGCAAATTTGAGTCGTGCTAACTTATGCGGTGCAAACCTTAAAGATGTGGATTTGAGTCGCGCTAATCTGAGTGGTGCAGACTTACGCGGTGCAAACTTTGATGGTGCAAATTTTATGGGTGCTATATTTAGCGATAATACCTTTGGCGCTATTCGTTGGGATGAAAAAACTAATTGGCAAAATGTGGAAGGTTTAGAAATGGCGAAAAATGTCCCCTTGACTTTGAAGAAACGATTTTTGAGAGACTTTTAATTTCTGGGGGGAGAAATTGTCCGGGGAAACCCCGCCCCTATTTTTTGTTTAAAATGGAATGATATGAGGATATATTTAGATATCTATAATTGTCTCAATCTACCGTTTGTTCTTGAATCTATGAAGTCTTATTTAGCCGCCGCTATTCAAATGACCAGTGTGCCTGATTTACAAAAAAATTTGGCACAAGCAGAAGAATTAATTGATTTGGCTGTGCGTCAAGGTGCAGAGTTGGTGGGTTTACCAGAAAATTTCTCTTTTATGGGGGAAGAAAAGGATAAACTAGCTCAAGGAAATGCGATCGCTCAAGCAACGGAAACATTTCTCCAAAAAATGGCACAACGCTTTCAAGTTACCATTCTCGGCGGCGGCTTCCCTATCCCTGTAGATAGTAGTGGTAAAGTTTATAATACAGCATTACTGATAAATGCCAACGGTCAAGAACTCGCCCGTTACCAAAAAGTCCATTTATTTGATGTCAATGTCCCTGATGGTAATACCTATCAAGAATCCAGCACTGTCATGGCTGGACTGGAATTACCTCCCGTTTATGCTTCCCCGGAGTTAGGGAAAATTGGCCTTTCTATTTGCTATGATGTTCGCTTTCCCGAACTGTACCGACATCTATCCAATCAAGGCGCAGATATTCTATTTGTTCCCGCAGCCTTTACGGCTTTTACTGGTAAAGACCATTGGCAAGTATTACTCCAATCTAGAGCGATAGAAAATACCTGTTACGTTATTGCTCCCGCCCAAACTGGTACTAATTATGACCGTCGCCAAACTCATGGACACGCCATGATTATTGACCCTTGGGGTGTCATTTTAGCAGACGCTGGGGAAAAACCAGGAGTGGCGATCGCCGAAATCAAACCCACCCGACTAGAACAAGTTCGTCGCCAAATGCCATCCCTACAGCATCGCGTATTTTAGCCACACCCCGGCAGATACCCGACCTCTTCAAGAAGTCGGGTATCTATTTGGGATCTATTTCCTAAGTCAGCAAAATCTTTTTCCCAAAACACTTGACATTATCTGAAGAGAACTGCTATATTCTCTATAGTGAATTCGTTGGGGCGTAGCCAAGTGGTAAGGCAGTGGGTTTTGGTCCCGCCATCCCTAGGTTCGAATCCTAGCGCCCCAGTCATAGAAAAAGCAAGTTTTAACGACTTGCTTTTTTTTATACTCAAAACAGTTGAAACATGGACTTTTGTAAAATTACAAAAAACCTTGATTTGTAGGGGTAAAGCAAAAGCTTATTGGTGTCAACTTAACGTAAAACATCTATCCCGCAAAGAACTCAAGTCGTCTCATTCCCAGTCTCTGACTGGGAATGAATTCTAGAAGGCTCTGCCTTCAATGATATTAGAGGCAGAGCCTCATTAACTGCATTCCTAGTCAGAGACTAGGAACGAGATGTGGTAGGGATTTGAGATTAAGTTGACACCTATGAAGCTCTTGCTTTACCCCTGCGTTTAGAATCAAACAATCAAGCCGTTTTGAGTATATCAACAAGAGTCAAGGTACAGATTGCAGTTAGGCAGCTAGGTTTTTATACAGGTTGATTACCGTTCCTGTTGTGAACAGTATAACACTAGAGAACGCAAAAGATAAATTCTCTGATCTTTTTAACCCACCTTTGCTAAAAAGAAACTCTATGCGGTTAAAACCGCAGGAGTCGATTATATCTCAGGGAACCAAGTCACTGAGCTTTACGCTTACCGCGAACTCCTGTAAAACCTGTTTATGTCTCTAGTAGTTCGTCAAATTTATTTTGACGGGTAATGAGCGGAAAAAACTTCTGTTCTTCCCTCCCCTGCCCCCCCCTGCTTGCCTTCACCCGTCATTTTCGGGTTGACAGACTACTAGTGGTCATCGGATTAGCTTACCAACAGCAATTGAATATGTATTACACTGCACACCAAAATATCGCTTACCAGAAACTACCCGCATTGCTGATAAATTAGCCTCTGCAAGATAAATATTCCCACAATATTTGCAGAAAATTTATGTTCCTCACACTGATTAGACATATACCTGTTTGAAGGTATTAGCCAAGAACTACTTGCTGAATACGTTCTGTTAAGTATATCTGTAATCATAGGAAGAATAAGTATTGATTATTATACAGAAAACATTGGGTATCAAATATCTCTAAAAGTTTTCTAATTATCATCTTCTTCCAGATATATTGTTGCAATATGAGAGGAATATGATTGTGGCTACAAATGCGATAACATTGAAAAAATTACTTACTAGCTCTACACATAAGGTAATTGATATCAAAAAAATAGTTCCAATTGCACTTTATCATCGGTGGTTAATATTAGGGATTTCCTGTGCAGTCATGTCAGTAACAAGTCTGATAGCTATCACTACTAAACCAACTTATCAAAGCTATATGCAAATATTGGTAAGTTATAATTCAGATAAATCTTTACCAAATAGCAAAATCGAAAAGATAACAGAAGACTTACGTAAACCGCAGCTATCATCCATTGACTACAGTAGTCAAGTTAAATTAATGCTGAGTAGTAAATTACTACAGAAAACTGTAAATTTACTTCATGCTGATTACCCACAAATGACTATAGAAGATATTTATAATAACAGCAAAATTGATGAAGTTTCATCCTTAGGACTAACTCAGTTACCAGTAGATACAGGAGTTAATCAAAATTTCACCCAAGTATTTTTACTCTCTTTTACAGATAAAGATCCTCTCAGGACAAAAAGAGTATTACAAGCTTTAGAGAAAGTATATCAGGACTATAATACCGATCAAAAAAATCAGCGGATTAATCAAGCATTAGCTTTTGTTAATACCCACATACCACAACTACAAAAAGATGTATTAAAAGCCGAGAAAAAACTAGAAAAATTTCGTCAACAAAATAATTTAATTGATCCAGTTTTACAAAGTCAAATTTTATTACAGTCTTTAGCAAATATTCAAAAACAGCGGCAAACAACTCGCGCTCAACTGCAAGATGTTCAAACTAGACATAACAGCCTAGAACAAGCAATTGAGTCTTCCAATCGAAATAACATAAATATAAATTATTCCCCGGAATCTAGCCAAAATCAAGCCTTAATTAGTGAATTTAAGCAAACAGAACAAGCCTTAACGCAAGCTCGTTTTCTTTATACAGAAAAACATCCTATCATCCAACAACTGAAGCAGAAACAGCAAATTATCAGTACATTATTACAACAACAAGGACAAAATAAAACTATTACTATCAATAGTAAATCAAAATTATCAAAACAAATCATCCCAAAGGTAGAAAATGATTTAACTCAATTAAAAATGAACGCATTAGGACTAATTGCTCATGATCGTGATTTAGCAGCATCTGAACAAGAAATTCGTTCTTTGCTGAATACATACCCAAGTTTAATTACAGAATACAAGAGGTTAGTTGCCAACATAGAAAGTTATCGCAAAACACTGCAACAATTGACGCAAGTGCAAAATTCATTAGGTGTTAAAATCGCTCAAGAAGGTTTTAATTGGCAAATTTTAGAAGAACCCGCTTTAGGAATACATATAGGTAATTTACGCTGGTTACTGATTTTTGGAGGAATATTAATGGGTCCAATATTGGGTTTAGCAGCAGCCTTAATTTGGGAAAAATTTAATAATGCAATTTTCTATCCTCATGATTTACAAGATTTGACTAATATTCAGTTATTGGGGTCAGTACCAAGATTAGGAAAACGTCAAAATAGTTGGAAAAACCAACTCCAATCTATAGTTAGAGATAAATCTAAAAGTGTAGATATTTCTCATCCAGGAATTATCAAAAATTTGCCAACTCATAAAACATTGGATATTATTTACCAGAATATTCAGATGTTAAATAATTCTCTACCTTTAAAATCATTGATGTTAACTTCTGCACTACCAGGAGAAGGAAAAACAACTTTGGCTTTAGGGTTAGGAGCTAGTGCGGCTCAAATGCACCAAAGAGTATTAATAATTGATGCTAATTTGCGTTCTCCCAGTTTACATAAAATTCTAGGGCTGACCAATGATTGGGGTTTATCCTTATTACTGGTTGATGATATCAATACATCATTTAATACTTACATTCAGCCTATCCACCCAGCTATTGATGTTTTAACTGCTGGTCCCATACCAGAGGATGTGGTAAATCTGTTAAGTTCCGGGCGAATGCAAGAATTAATGAATTTATTTGAACTAAACTATGATTTAGTCTTAATAGATGCACCCTCTGTTTTAGATACAGTTGATGGCAGAATTGTGGCTTCTTTATGTAATGGGATTGTTATGGTAGGAAGGATTGGTAAAGTTACACCCCATAAATTGATGGAAGCTACAGAAATTTTAAGCAAGTTAAATTTAATTGGCATTATTGGTAATGAAGTCTATGATTATCCCCAAATATTGACACCATGAAAAGAGGATTCAGGAGTTTAGAAGAAGAAAGAAGAAAGAAAATTACCCAGTTTCCAGTTCTCAATCTGTCTGTTTAGAGAATTGCTGAACTAGAATAGTAGACGCTTGTGATCAAACAATTAGCATGAAATTCCAACTTTTATTAGGCAATTTGTTTTCTGAGATGAAAGGTAGACATTGGTGGATAGGTATCCTGATCTGGTTTGTATTACTTGCTCCTGCACAAGCATCTGTAATTCTGCGTGTGGCAATTGAAAGAGAAGTCAAACAGGTAAAAGTCGGTGCTTCCACAACCGCTATTGTGAAAGATAGTAGTGGTAAGACTCTTGGAGAACTACCGGGAATGAGTGCCTTTGCGGCTCAAGCAGTTCCTGGGGGAGTAGCTTTAGATAGATGGCAATCCGGGTTATTTTGGATAGAACCCACCAAGAAGGGATATGTTTATATTGGCGATCGCTGGTTTCGTGGTAGAACCCTAGTAGTCCCCACAGCCAATGGTTTAACCGCTGTGAACTGGGTAGATTTAGAAGAATATCTCTACAGCGTCATTGGTGGAGAAATGGACACTAGCTGGCCACAGGAAGCCCTGAAAGCTCAAGCCATAGCCGCCCGTACCTATGCCCTCTATGAACGCGAAAGACAACGGGGAAATCCCGTTTACGACTTAGGAGATAGTCCAGACCGTTGGCAAATTTACAAAGGTGTCAGTAGTGAATCCCCCAAAACCTACAGCGCAGCAGACACCACCGCCGGCAAAGTCCTCACCTACAACAACCAAATCATTCTTTCCGTCTTTCATGCTTGTTCCGGTGGACACACGGAAAACGTCGAAGATGTTTGGACTAGCAAAGAACCTTACCTGCGGGCTGTTCCCGACTTTGATCAAAATATCAAAGAATGTAACTGGGTAAAAACCTTTACCCCCGGAGAAATTAGCACCAGAATTTCCGGTGTCGGCAATGTCAAAGACATGATTATCGAAACTCTCTCACCTTTCAAAAGTGTCAAATCCCTAAAAATTATTGGTGATAAAGGGACTAAAATTCTCCAAGGTGAAGAAGTGAGAACTGCACTCAGAATTAAAAGTACCCGTTTTACTGTTAATAAAGACGCAAATGGCGGTTTTGTTCTCCAAGGACTAGGTTTTGGACACGGTGTAGGAATGAGTCAGTGGGGAGCTTACGAACTAGCAAAACGTGGTGCAAACCACCTGCAAATTTTAGGATACTACTACAAAGGAGTAGCCCTGACACCTATTCAAGCAAAGTAGGGGGAGTAGGGGGACTGGCTCTTATAAGCA
>NZ_JADEWA010000026.1:0-24543 GCF_015207865.1 Dolichospermum sp. LEGE 00246 | reverse complement strand
GAAGATAGGTTTAAGCTACTATCTCCGTCTGTAAATTCAGAAAATATCCATTTATTATTATCGGTTTTAAAATATTGTTCAATGTGCATTGTGTATTGATCAATTAAAATATATTCTTGTAAGCTGGGAATTGTCCGATAAGCTGCAAATTTTTCATCTCTATCATAGCTTTTGGTAGATTTTGATAATACTTCTGCAATCATCACAGGATTTACTAAAGTGTCTTTTCTTCCTTCTTCATATTCTAAGGGATTTTTCACAACCATAATATCAGGGTAGGTATGAATTTTTCTGGTGGCAATCCAAAGACGTTGATCTGTTACAAAGACTTGATAAGGTTGACGTTTAAGAAGATAATTGAGTGTACCACTGAAATTAAGTGCAAGTTGGTTGTGATTGGGTGTTCCGCCTGTCATGGGTATAATTAATCCGTTGATATATTCGTGACGTATTTCTGAGTTTACCTCTAATTCTAGGTATTCTTCAGGTGAATAGTAGCGTGTTTCTTGTGCGAGAGTCATAATTTTAATTTATAGGTTTTATGGGTTGGCGATCGCTTCTACAAGTTTCTCGACTAAGTTATAATTATAACTTTTGTAGCGACTGTCTTGATTGTCAAGCGATAGCTTTGTATCTTAGAGGTATGTTAGAAAATAACCCAGATTTCTGAGATTGATTACACTTTTCACAGTGGTTTTCCATCAAAAAGATGCAAACCAAATTACAGAGATTTTGCCCATCAGGGTTTAACGCATTGCGTTAAACCCCTAACTGATGACTTAGATTCTAAGCAAAGACAAACTGATTAGTATTCGTCAAACTCAGACTACTGGCTTGAATCCCAGTCAGAGTAGCTAAAGTTTGATTATTGAAGACAATCGCAGTATCTGCACCAACTTGATTTAACTGGAGTGTAGAGGTGGTAATACCTAAGCTAACAGCGCCTTGAATACCGATAACATCCGTACCCAGTTGGAAGTCAAGCACGGTATTAGCCGAAGAGGGTAATTCAGCATTGACAATCCAGAATTGGTCAGCGCCAGCACCACCGGAAATTAAGTTACCACCACCAAGACTAACGTAGAATTTATCTTTACCATCACCACCTAAAGCGCGGTCATTGCTACCCAAGTAGAAGGTATCATCACCGACACCACCGGATATGCGGTTGCCACCTTGACCATCTCTGGCATCAAAGGTGTCATTACCATCACTACCGAAAGCGCGATCGCCCTTATGCACATAGATAGTATCATCACCGCTACCAAGATCGACGATATTGTTACCTGAGTTGGGAAAAACAGATACAGTGGACAGGTCTACCTCGTCTTTACCTGCACCTGTAAATACAATATTGTTTTGACCATCGAATTGACTACCAGGAGTGGCAATTAATTTATCATCTCCTGGAGTTCCTACAGTTGTAGATTGGTTGACTGCGAGAGTAAAGATATCACTAACAGTTGCCCCGGCTTTATCTGTCGCAATTACCTTGACATCTAATTTACCTACATTTCCTGTGTTGGGAGTACCGCTAAAGGTTCGAGTTGTAGAGTTAAAATTCAGCCAATCTGGTAACTTACTACCATCAGCTAAAGTGGCGGAATATTTAATTAAATCAGGAATTACTCCATCATTGAGCAGTGTGTTTTCAAATGTATCTGTTACTAACTGATGCAGTCTTGTTGTGGGATGAACATCGTCCCAGAAAGCATATTGATCAGGATTAACTGGATTAGTGGCTGTAATTAGAGGTTGGGTAATATTCGTGAATTTGTAATTAGCAGGATTAGTCTGAACTGCTGTACTCGAACCAAAGTTATCTATTAAAGATAAATTAACATTTAGAGCTGGTTCTAAGTTAGTTAAAGCTTGATTTAAAGCTGTATTAAAGCCAAGAGAAATTGCTCTGGCATTAGCTACATTATTACTAGCAATACTCGCAGGAGTAGCACCCAAATCGGCTAAATTGCCAACAACAATTTCTTTAGCACCTAATCCGGCTAAAATTGTAATTGCACTACTAATATTAGTAACTGCACTAGTCACAGCTTGAGTAGGATCTGTGGCAAGATTCAGAAAATCATTAGCACCAGCCCAAATTACATACAGTCCATCTTTACCGATGGAATTGGTATTTACAGTTTTAAATTGCTGAATTTGTGTGAGTAATCCAGGTACGGTTATTTGCCCAAAAGTATTACTTACTCCTGTATTTGCGCCCACAAAGGCGTAGTTTTGAATTGATTGGTCTGTAAATTGTAAATCATGTGCAAAGTAATCAACCCAAACTAAGCCATTAGAAAAACGACCTTGATAGTTGGGTGGTGCTGGAAAGGTGTTACCGGATGCTTTGTAGGCGTTACCTGTATCTGAGAGGCTATCACCAAAGATGACGAGGTTTTTATAGGGATTAATTGCGTCTGCATCGGAGAAGGTATCTTTGGGTAGTGTAAATGTAAAGGTAGAATTAACCTTAACTGTTTGATCTAAAAGTGGATTTTTGAGAACGGGTGCATCGTTGACATTTTCAACTGTAATTACAAAGATATCACTAACAGTTGCCCCGGCTTTATCTGTAGCGATCGCCTTAATATTCAAACTACCCACATTGTCATTGGTGGGAGTACCGCTAAAGGTGCGATTTGTCGTATTAAAGGTTAACCAAGTTGGTAAAGCATTGCCATTTTCTGATGTTGCGGAATAGGTAAGAACATCAGCAGCGTCAATATCTGTGAAGGTATTGGTAGGAATTTGGAAACTGAAAGCGTTACCTTGTTTGGCGGTTTGATCTGCAATTGTATTTGCTAATGTTGGTACATCGTTGACATTTTCGACTGCGATCGCAAAAATATCATTAGCAGATGTTCCAGCTTTATCTGTAGCTGTGACTTTAACATTCAAGTTCCCAACATTGTCATTAGTGGGAGTACCGCTAATGGTGCGAGTTGCAGAATTGAAAGTCAACCAACTTGGTAAAGCATCGCCATTTTCTAATGTTGCGGAATAAGTCAGAACATCACCAGCATCAATATCTGTGAAGGTATTGTTGGGAATTTGGAAACTGAAAGCGTTACCTTGTTTGGCGGTTTGGTCTGCAATTGTATTTGCTAATGTCGGTGCATCGTTGATGGGTATATTGACTTCAAAAATGGCAGTAGTTTTGCTAGTTTCGTTAGCAACCACCAATAAAGGTTTACTGTTGGGGCTATCGTTGGCGGAAATAAAGGTTAATCCTTCCGGTCCAGAATCAGTTACACCGGAAGTAGGACTAAGGCTGAAATCGCGGGTATTGACATATTGGACAAATTCGGGGCTGTTGGGATTGGTGACTTCATAGACCATGACACCGCCGACACGCTCTAACCCAATGAAAGCATATACGCGATTTGCGATCGCTCCAATGACAACACCCTCTGGTTCGGGTCCTTTGTTATCACTGCGGTTATCAAAGTTGTTACTATCGTTGTTGGAATTGAAGTTTTTAGGTAAGGCTGCCGCCGTAATGCGCTCGAAATCTGCGCCGCTATCATAAACCCGTTTACCAGCACTATCCCAAATTGTGAAGGAACGAGCGCCGAAGGTATAGATTTGATCGTAGTCTCCATCGCCATCCGTATCACCCAAGGTCTTGGTAACTACCAAACGACCCAAATTCTGATTCAGTTTGAGGGTAGCCCCATCAGGGAAAGCTGTGGGGTCGAGATTGAGACTAGAAACGGTAACTTCTTCATTAAAACCAGCATAAGACCGAGTATCACCTTCATTAGCGGTAACGTAGTAGGTTTGACCATTAACTGTGTAAGAGGCGATCGCATCGGGTTGATATAAACCAAAAACTGGCCAGTTCTGAATATTGATTTTCCCACCACCAGCAGAAGTACCATTCACATCCCGATCGCTTGCATCCAAGACATTAGGATTGGTGGTGTTGACGCTGTTGTTATAATCTTTGACACCTAACGGCAAAATTGACTCTACTGTGGCTGTGGCGATGTCTACAACAGCGATCGCATTGTTTTCTTGCAGCGTCACCCAAGCTTTCGTCCCATTGCCAGAAAAGGTAATATATTCTGGTTCAAAATCTTGGGCAACTGATGAACCAGGGCCAAAGATTCTCACTCCTGACGCTTTGAGGGCATCAATTTGGCTATTGAATGCAGTGAAGGATGCTTCTTGGACGGTAGGAGTCGCCACACCACCGGCTAGGTTAATGATGCTGACTGAACCGACAGGATCGGTAGTATAAGCATTGTTAGGTTGACCTTCATTAGCGGTTAAAACCTTTGTGCCATCGGGGGTAAAGGTGAGCATATCTGGCAAGAAGCCCACATTCACCTTACTAATAAAAGCACCTGTGGTCGCATTGAAAAACTGAACTTCCCCTGGATTGTCGTCAGCAGTAGTTTGATTGGTAATGGCGATCGCTACAGCCACAATTCCCGCACTTACAGTTCCTACTTGACCGACAGCCACACTATTGGGAATTAGGGTAAAACCACCCGCAGTTGTCCCATCAGGATCACCACTGGTATCAAATGCCAAATCACCGATTTTGCTGGGACTAGATGGGTTAGAGAGATCGAGGATTTCGACGACGGAACCAGCAACCACAAACAGGCGATCGCTAATTGGATCAAAAGCCGTAATTTCACTACCATTGCTGCTGGTGAAACCACTGACTTTAGTTAAACTAGCACTATTATTGGTGATAGCGATATTTTGGGTTGTGGTTGTGCCAAGGCTAATTCCTGAAGATGGTGTACTGAGTCTTAATACAGCAGTTTCTGTCCCTTCAGCTTTTGCATCATCAGTGGCGAAAAAGGTAGCTGTGGCAGTGGTTTGACCATTAAGAATAGTTAAAAGTCCGGTGCTGAGATAATAATCACTAGGAGTAATCTCAGTCCCCTCTACATTTAAGGTAATGCTTTGATTACCTGATACCGCTGCTGACGCTGTTGCTGTGACGGTGATTTGATTGCGACTAGATTCCGAAGTTGTGTTACTACTGACTGCCAGATTGACTGTTGGTAATGCTGAAATGTCATTATCGGTAATGCTGACTACAATAGGGTTAATGGTAATATTGTTATATTGAGCATCAGTGCTGGTGACACTGTGGGTAATTTCACCACTATGAGAACCTTCCACAAGGACATCATCAACCGCAGTCACTGTCACATTTTGCGCCACATTCCAATTAGCAGGCGTAAAGGTGAGTGTGACTGCGGAAGTCGTTAATTGACTGTTGGGATTAATGGCGATCGCTACATCCGCTGTTGGTTGACTGTTTAAAACGATTGTATAGCTATCCGTTGCCCCACCTTCTGTGACATTGGTTGTCCCACCAGTTTGAGTCAGAGTAATTCCACTGGTGGCAGGGGCGTTAATCCTGCCGGGAGAGCCGATTTCCGCGTTGGAATTGACAGCTACGAACGCGCCGTTGACTCCAGCCGCGCTCAGTGTGGAGATCGTGGCGTTGTTTAATAAGGCGGCATTGTCGAAGGTGGCAAAGGGGCCTGCTGGTGATACACCAAAAACGACGTTAGCTTGGAGAACACCAGTAGCATTATAGATATTTACGGCATCACCAGATGTACTCAATCCCACGCCTGAACCAGTGTAGTTACCGATCTGTAAGCTGGCTGGGGGATTTGCGCCGAACCAGTTGGGGCGGAAAATGGTGTTGATGGTAGCACCGTCGATGAAGATCACAGATTCACCTGCGCCGATGCTTGTGATACCGCTCAAAGCGACAGCAGATGCGAAACTGTTGGAGTTATCGTCGAATTTCCAGCCTGTGATGTTTACGGCACTTGTACCTTTGTTGGTTAGTTCAAACCAATCTGCGGCCACGGGTGAGTTACCACTGCTCCAAGGTGCTACTTCGGTGATGAAAATGCTGCTATTGGTGGGTGTCTCATTTACCACGTCAGTGACAGCTAGGGTAAATGCTGTGGTTGCATCTGGGGTGTTGCCAACGGTTGTGTCGTCTACATTGACGTTGACGCTATAGCTGGTCTTGGTTTCAAAATCTAGGGTAGTTCCAGTTTTGATAAATAAACCATTATTCGTAATCTCAAAGGAACTGGCATCTGTTCCAGTTAAACTGAGGGTATTTGTCCCCAGTCCATCGTCGGTGATGGTGATGTCTGCAACTTTAATGGCGGGACTGGTGCTGGTATTTTCGGCAATTGCACTGATTTTATTGTTCAATACCACAGCGGTAGGTGCTTGGTTGATGGCTGTTACATCTGCACTCAAGGTGAGGATTTGCGTAAATTGGGTAGAACTAAAGTTGTTATCACTCACCAAAACAATGGATTGTGTACCATCTGCCAATTTTGGACCCAACGCCAGACCTTCAATATTATCTGTCCCTGTGGGATGATTGCCGTCACTATTGGGCAAATTCAGAGAATCAAGGTTTAATAACAACCGTTTTTGAGCAGGTTGAATTGCCGATAATTGATTAGCATTGAGACTACTCAAGGAATCAACTGTATTGATGTCTGTTGCCCCTTGGAGGGTAATTTCATAGATTTTGATCGTGTTTCCTTGTCCAACAGCAAAGGAGCGCTCTAGAGCCAATAAAGTCCCACGATTATCAATTGCTAATAAATCTACCAAACCGTTATCAGCCGCAGTTCCACCTGTAGGGGATTTAGCAATGGGGTCAGTGACATACAAATATTCTTTTTCTGGTTGTCCTGTCACCAAATTGTATTGAATAATCCGGGAACGGCTGCTGGTGGTAGTTGTAGAAATTGCACCATCTTGAAAGAGGGCGCTTTCTGTAGCCGTGAATAGGGTTTTTTGGTCAGGAGTAATAGTCAGACTTTCAAATGCTAAGTTGTTACGCACCCCTGATGTTTGAGTATCACCTGTATCAACAACATTATTGTTGTTAGTATCTTGGAGAACTGGGAGGAATTTATTGGGTACTGGTAAAGAGCCAATTTCCTGTCCTGTAGTCAGATTAAACTCTTTAATGAAGGGATTGGTGACGCGACTTGCGCCTAAATCTGGTCTCACTTCTCCTTCTGAGGAGATTAAAATTGTCCCATTGCTGGTTAAAGCAATACCTTCTGTATCTAAGCTATTAACTGCAAAAGGATTGCCATTAATATTCTTGAGTTGGACAACGTTGGTAAAAGTTACCGCATTAGTAACAGGGTCAAGAGTGAAGGTATAAAAACGGGCATTGGATGAGCGATCGTCGGAAATGGCATAATAGCGATTATTTACCGCATCGTAAGTTACACCGGACAATCCACCCAACGCAACTTGTTGACCATTTACTGTTCCGGCTGCACCAGAGGGAATAAAGCCTGTATTGAAAATAGTTTGTCCCTTGAATCCAGCGCTAACAGCAGTTTTTCCTGCTTCTGTCCCATCAACTTGCACAGTGGAGGGTGCATAGACCCAAAGCTGGGGATGATCAATGTCACCACCGCCATTTTCACTGACGACATAGAGATAACCATCTTTGTCCATTGTCAGACCTTCATGTTGTTGGTCGGCAATGGATAAGGGATTTCCAGGGTCAGAGACGATGGTTAGTGAACTGGAGATATTGCCAGCGCGATCGCTCTTGACAATCTTGCCTGATTCTTGGCTTAATATCAGGATGTTGCTAGAATCGGCTTTCCCGTTCAAAGCTGACAGATTTGACAATGCGAAAACATCGGCGAAGTCGGCAATACCAGCTTTTGCTGGGTCGAAAAGGTCAGTTGAGTTAACTGTGGTAGGCGAACCATTACTGGCAGTTCCCGCCACAAAGTCAATGGTTGTTTGAAAAATACCTTCTGGTGTAATCTCCTTAACCGCAATGAATCCGTTAGTTTGCGGGTCCCAAGAAATGCCTTCAATCCCAATATTGCCGACTGTTGTCCCCAGCTTGACAGTTTTTACATTGCTTTTGGTTAGCGTTGTCCCTGCTGTATATGTGAATAAGCTTGCCTGTCTGTCCCGTTCTTCGATTAAAACGAACTGACCGCCGCCAACATAAGTGAGTCCTTCTGTATCATAAAAGTCTGTACCTTGGGGACTACTACCAAGAGCTAAGGTCATTGAGTTGATCAATTGCCCGGTTTTTGATACTTGCACTATGGATGTGCTACCATCGCCAACAACAAACAATGTATCGGTATCCCAATTGTAAGTTACTGCGGAAACCTCCTGAGCCAGTAAGCTGTTGATGGGCGGTGTTGTCCGCTTAGGTTCGGGTAGGTCGTAACGTCCAACTCTGACATAGGTGGATAAATCAACATTGTTAAGAGCCATTAAATTTCCTCTTACCTAAATCAATTGTTTTTTACAAATAAGTTCAAAATATAGCAAAAAAATCTATATGATGATGTATCACTTAGAATAGATAGTTTTGATTTAAAAATGGTTTAGAAAAGGTTATAAAATGATTAAATTTACCTAATGGATAAGTAAGCTGTCACGGATTTAAATTACTGGTTGAGACGGCGGAACTCTTAAATGGGAACTTGCTAACACTTTCGGGTTTAACGCATTGCGCTAAACCCCTATGGGAGAATTAGATTCTAAGCAAAGACAAACTGTTTAGAATCTGTCAAATTCAAACTACTGGCTTGAATACCAGTCAGAGTAGCTAAAGTTTGATTGTTGAAGACAATCGCGGTATCTGCACCAACTTGATTTAACTTCAATGTTGATGTGGTAATACCTAAACTGACAGCAACTTGAATACCGATAACATCAGTACCCAGTTGGAAGTCAAGCACGGTATTAGTAGCTTTGGGTAGTTCAGTATTAACAATCCAGAATTGGTCAGCGCCAGCACCACCGGAAATTAAGTTACCACCACCAAGACTAACTCTGAAGATATCTTTACCATCACCACCCAAAGCGCGGTCATTGCTACCCAAGTAGAAGGTATCATCACCCACACCACCAGATATGCGGTTGCCACCTTGGCCATCTCTAGCATCAAAGGTATCATTACCATCACTACCGAAAGCGCGATCGCCTTTATTCACAAAGATTGTATCATCACCGCTACCAAGATCGACGATATTGTTACCTGAGTTGGGAAAAACAGATACAGTGGACAGGTCTACCTCATCTTTACCTGCACCTGTAAATACAATGTCGTTCTGACCATCGAATTGACTACTAGAAGTGGCAATTAATTTATCATCTCCTGGAGTACCTACAGTTGTGATTTGGTTATCAATGATTTTTCCGACTGCAATTACAAAGATATCACTAACAGTTGCCCCAGCTTTATCTGTAGCGATCGCCTTAACATTCAAATTCCCTACATTATCATTAGTGGGAGTACCGCTAAAGGTGCGAGTTACAGAATTGAAGGTTAACCAATTTGGTAAAGCATTACCATTTTCTAAGGTTGCAGAATAGGTGAGAACATCACCAGCGTCAATATCAGTGAAGGTGTTGGTAGGAATTTGGAAGTTGAAAGCGTTACCTTGTTTGGCGGTTTGGTCTGCAATTGCATTTTGTAATGTCGGTGCATCGTTGACATTTTCAACTGTAATCGTAAAGATATCGCTAACATTTTCTCCGACTTTATCTGTAGCGATCGCCTTAATATTCAAATTCCCTACATTGTCATTAGTTGGTGTACCGCTAAAGGTGCGAGTTGTAGGATTAAATGTTAACCAACTTGGTAAAGCATTCCCATTTTCTAATCTTGCGGAATAGGTAAGAACATCACCAGCATCAACATCAGTAAAGGTGTTAGTGGGAATCTGGAAGTTGAATAGTTGATCTTCGTTTGTGGTTTGATTTGCGATCGCATTTGCTAATGTTGGTGCATCGTTAATATTTTCAACTGCGAGGGTAAAGACATCACTAACAGTTGCACCGGCTTTATCTGTAGCTGCGACTTTAACATTCAAATTCCCTACATTATCATTAGTGGAAGTACCGCTAAAAGTCCGAGTTGTGGGATTAAAGGTTAACCAACTTGGTAAAGCATTGCCATTTTCTAATGTTGCTGAATAGGTAAGGACATCACCCGCGTCAATATCTGCGAAGGTATTGGTTGGGATGGTAAAGCTAAATGCTGTTTTTTCGGTGGCGGTTTGGTCTACAATTGGTTGCTGAATTGTTGGTGGATGATTTACATCAACAATACCCAAAACAGTTGTTGTGGCATCAGCTTGAATTGGGGCTGCTTCTGTCAAGCCTGTGTTATCTGTTGCCACACTATAGAAAGCGTAAGTATGACCGATTGTACCCACATAAGTTGCCTCGGTCAGCGTAGTTTTATCCAACCAAGGAGTAAATTCGCCACCGTTATCGGATACATAAATAGTGTAGTTAGCTAATGCAGAACCATTAGCGTCGTCGTTTCCTGTCCAGGTAACTAAAAATTCAGTTGTGGAAACGGTTGCAGCTAGAGAATTGACGGTACTGATAGGTTTACCAGCATCAAGGGTGTTAAAAATCGGCGGTGTGTCGATGGGAGCTTCAGTATCGAAGATAATGGTAGCTTTGGCATCAATAACTGTACCCGTTGGTACGTCGCGTTTGGCTTTGATCGTATAGTTCACGAAGCCGTCACCAATGCCATCAGTATTATTGGGGGGCAAGAAACCAACTAGGGCATTTTCTGGGATATCTCCTGTATTGGGGTCAATGGTGGTAACAGTCCAGAAGGCTTCTCCTTTAACGATGTCAATGCCTGCTGTTACATCAACTAAGTAACCGCGAGTTGCTATTAAATCGAGACGTTGGTTATAGAATGCGGTATTTTCGGGAACATCAAAGGTTAAACCACCCCAACCAAAACTGCCTAAGCGGAAGGTACGCCAATCTAGGTCAGCATCCAGGGGATGGGAAACGGTAACGGTTTGGGCAGGGGCGGTAGCAGTGGCTTGGTTTTCAAAGCGGATGGTGTAGGGGAGGGTTGAGGAAGCAGAAATCCATTTTTCTTCACCGAAGCCAGCAGGTCCGAGGATGTCGTTGGGGTCAGAGGGGCGGATAATTCTCGAAACTGCACTTCCTAAAATCCCTCCTAGAGGACCAGAGGCAAGCCAAAGTGGTATGCGATTTAGTTTTTGTCTCCAACCAGGAAATTTGTTGCCCCATCCTGCTGGAGAAACTGAACCGCCACCGATTACTGTTCCACCATAGGCGTTAGGATCTACTTGATAATGTCTTTTAGGGTCTATATACTCTCCATTAAGACGACCGATTGGATGATTTTTATCAACTATCCAAGGATTTTTTTTCACCCAAGGTATATAGTCAGGATTGGGTTTTCCTTTAATAAGTTCTTTAGTCGCACGTTCAGGAATTCCGTGAGAAAATTGATTTCCGACTTGGGACGCAATTTTAGTAGTATTTCTAAATGCGGCAGCTGTTCCACCACTAACTGCACCCAAGGCTGCACCCCAGGCAGCAGATTCGCCAACACTTCCCCAATTAAACTTATCCTGTACTCCAGTAGCTATTAAAACTCCCTGAATCCCAGCATCAGTAACTGCTCCAATTACTGCTCCACTTCCTGCACCAATAGCTGCTGCAATTAATATTGGAATAAAGAAAAGATTACCTGATGGATCAATATAACTATTTGGGTTGTTGACGCTGTAGCGATAGAAATTAGTATCGCCTCCACCAATTCCGAAAGGATCAGGACTGGTAAACTTACCTGTTAGCGGATCATAAAATCTCGCCCGCATGAAGTCGAGGCTGTTCCCTTCCCGCATTACCCCCCATTGACCAACATATTCAAAGGGGTTAGAAACAGCTTCAACAGTGCTTAAACTTTCACCAAAAGGTAAATAACTGTACTGATTTAGATAATTCCCATTTGCACCAGTTAACCCAATAATTGAACCAATCGCATCCGCATCATAATAACTTGCTGCATTCGTCCCATCAACACGACTGACTAAACCTAAACCATGCGTATAACGAGCAATGATATTTCCATTACCACCATACTCACCAACCACATCCCCCAAACCCTTTGGGTCAAGTAAATATTCAGTTCGTTGACCATTAAGAATACTCGCAATCCGATTTCCTAACGCATCATATTCATAATTCCAATTTCCGTCAGGCGTTACCGCACCAATCAGCCGATTTTCACTATCATAACTGTAACTCCAAGTATTACCTTCTTGAGTTTTAGTAATCAGATTGCCATCAGTATCATAATTATAAATCGCTGCTCCTACACTGGTGTATTGATTGAGATTATTCGTGTTGTAGGCAGTTTCTACACCGCTATCTTTTACCTTGATTCTGTTACCAGCAGCATCATATTGATATTCAATAATCCGCCCGTTGGGTAAATTAACTAAGTTCAATTGCCCAATAGAATCATACCCATAAGTTGTTGTCCCTTCTAATGTCGTCATAGTGGTACGACGACCAACATTATCATAGGTATAATCAAAGCGTGAGTTTACTGTTCCATCTAATTCATAGTTAACTAGATTTAACAGTTGTCCAGCTAAATCATAGCTGTAGGTTGTATAAGTTCCATTGCCATTATCTTCACGACTGAGACGACCTACATTATCGTAGGTATAATTAATAATATTCGCTCCCGTTGCATCGGTGAGACTCTTTAACTTTCCTAAAGTGTCATAGTTATAGTTGGTAGTAAATCCATCTTGATCCACCATCCGAGAACGACGACCAGCACTATCATAAGTAAACTCTAGGAAACGGTTAGCAGCATAACTGACTTTAGTTAGACGGTCTACACTATCATAAGCGTAAGTGACAGAACTATCAGAATCAACCGCAGATAAAATATTTCCCCTACTGTCATAGGTATAGGTAGCTGATGTGCCATTGGCAAAATCTTTACGGGTTAATAATCCTTCCGAATTGTAAGTGTAGCTAATATTTTGATTGCGACGGTTAACAGCAACAGTTAAATTCCCAGTAGCATCATAGCTAAACTTATCTTTACTGTCATCTGCATAGGTTATTTCTTGCAAATTTCCCTGATTATCATAACTGTAATTCAGAAGATTACCGCGTTGATCTTGGAGACTTGCAAGTTGATTAAAGGTATTCTCGTAAGAATATTTAATCTGCTGTCCAAGGGAATTAACAGAGGAGATAATATTGCCTTGATTATCGTAAGTGAAAGTTGAGACAGTATTATCGGCGGCAGTTAACTTAGTGAGATTTCCATCACTATCATATTGATATTGGGTAATCCGTTTGAGTGGGTCTTCAATTCTTCCTACAGTTCCCAGATCATTATATAACAGCTTACTCACAGCACCAGAGACATCAGTAATTGTTACTCCTCCGGTTGAGTCATAGCTATAGGTGATAGGTTCAGCATTTCCATCTAAACTTTGCTTAATCAGTCTTCCTTGACTGTCGTATTCATAAAAAAGACCCGTATTATCTGAAAACCTAACTGATTTAATTGCGTGTAGGCTACCACTGGTAGAGTTAGTTTCGTAGGTGTAACTCGTTGTTCCTTCCGGCGTTGTAATCTTGAGTAAATACTCACCATTTGTGTCATATTCATAGGTAGTCGTCCAATTATCTTGGTCTGTCGTTTGACTAACCAAACCTTGAGCATTGTAAGAAAAAGCAAGATAATTACTATCAGAATGGACTAAACGGGTTAACTTACCATCTGTATAACTGGCTGTAATTCGATTTTGATTCGTGTCCTCAATATAATCAAATTTGCCATCTAAGCGAAAAGCAATTAGGCTTCCATCTTCTTCCCTTAACCGATAAATACCACTCTCTTGAGTTAAGGTTGCATTATCACCTGATAGTCCTTGATAACTGCCATTACTTTGCTTAGTAAATAATTTAGGAGAATTGCCAAAGAATAAGGTAACATCGCCATCACTATCAGAAATGGCTTTAATATCCCAATCATTAACCCCACCACGTCCAAAAGTTCCAGTGCTGAAACGTTGATCAATTGAATCGCCCTGATTGCTTCCTAATAAGGAATTACTAACTTGTTGTAATTCAAAGCCTAATAAACGAATAGCATCATTGGTGTATTCTCCCAGTTGGCTTAAATGGTTAGCATTATCCGCTAATACTGCCTGATAAGTACCTGCTTTATTTCCCACAGAAGTAACAAAGTTTTGCCAAATTGCATCCCAAGCATCATCAGAAAAATTATTTGGTTTAGATTGATCTTTTAGATTAGACCAATCAATTATTTGGTCTTGTGAAGCTTGGGATATGGAGAAATTAATACTTCCATTATCAACAGTTGGGTTAAATAATAGTGAAAGGCTACCACTCGCTCCTGGTGGAATAATACCTGCTGGACCTTGGGAATTAATTCCCAGAAATTGTAAACTAGACCCTACTAACTCGGTTTGTTCTGGCAATTTTAAATTTGCATTTTCAGCCACTAAAGTTAGCAAGGGTGCAACAATATCTGTTTCCCCTGTATTGGTATAATTAACAGTAACAATTCCAGCTTGTCCCGGACGTAAAGCACTAGGAGCATCAACACTGACAGATAGATTTCCAATTGCCCCATTAGTAACAATGAAGGCATCATCTAAAGTCGCTGTTTGGGTGTCATGACTCACCCTAACATCATAATTCCCAATATTAAGTCCCTGTAAATCAAAAGTTGCCCATAATTCAGCGCTATTTTTCCACCAAACTTTACTGGCTTGACGTTTTGTTCCATCTGTTGCAATTAAATTGACAACATCGTTGACTGTGAATTTAGCCCCAGAAATCTTGACAGTGGTTTGCCCCTTATTGCTACCTAAACTCGTTCCTAACCCACTAATAGAGAAGTCTAGGACATCGGCTTGAATATTATAATTAGGCGTACCTTCCTGCACATTACTTCCATAAGCCAGAACATAATAAGTTCCACCGCGAGTTGTTGGAATTATTATTTCTTGATCAGATGATAAAGCCTCAGAGAAACCAGCATCAAATAGAGAACGAGTGGGTGTCTCACCATAACGAATATATAACTCATTTACCGCCGTTGTGGAGGCACTATCTAACTTCAACCGTAGTGTTTCCCCAGCGCCTACATCCAAGCGATAGTAAACTCCTTGATTTTGACCTAAAGTTCCTGTGCTAGGTATTCCCAAAGTCAGGCGTTCCAAATCAACATTCACCTGATCTAATGTAGCTTTCAGGTTGTTAGTTTCATTCGATTCAGGAATTTGATTGCGGATATCACTACGAATAATAATCTGGTAGTCTCCTGGTACTAACCCAGGTAAAGGTGCAGTTAATGTTTGAGTATAACTATTACCACTGGCTAACTCATCTGAATTTTGCACTTGTCCCAAGAAAGCATCATTGATATCCCATTGATTATCTTTCGATATATAGACAGAATCCGACCAATTACCCTGAACAGGATTTGCGCCCTGATTCGTTACCGTATAAGTGATAGTTGCATTGCGTCCTGCTATGCCATTGCTCGGAATCGTCATCGTTCCTACCACTAAATCTGCGGGTTGAGGTAACGTCAGGGTAACAGGATTAATGTCATAAACAACGTTATTATCCTCACCTGTGCGCTCGTAAATAGAGTTGTCGGCATCCGTTACGGCAAAGAGATAGACTGACCCAGAAAGCCCTTGGGGAAGGCGGAATGATTGGGTTTTACTGTAAATCTCTTCGGCTGCTAGGTTGCCATTAAAGAAACTGTAACCCAGATAAGTATCCGTATTTTTATCAAAAATTTGGTCACGGGAGAGATAGAAGACTTCGTACCAATTCATCTCTTTCGTGGGCGCTATTCCGGCATTGCGAACTGTCCAATTAACTGCGAGATTTTGACCACTGATGCCCGTTGTAGGCGCATCTATACTATCAATAACTAAATCAGGAGTGGGGGTTAAACTGACAGTTGTGCTACTTGACGTTGACCCATTATTATTATTTTCTAAAGACCCCTCAAAAACATTATTTTCACTATCTGTCTGCACAAGGGTGTAATAACTACCTTGTAAATTAATTGGCAAATTAAAGCTACGGGAAACAGTATATTGACCGGAGGGTTCTATAGCGCCAGAACGATAGACCGAACCCAAGACAACATCATCACTGCTGATCTGTTTATCTGTAGAAAGGTAAACTTTCTCGTACCAATAATTGCTATTGGTGGGGTTCGTGCCGAAATTCTGAACCGTCCAATTAATCGTTAACGATTGTCCCGATTCTGCGGTTGTGGGGGCAATTACCTGAGTAACTTGTAAATCGGGGCTTTGTTGTGATATTGTTAGAAATTGACTTGTTGAGACGTTATTGTTTTCCTTGTTCGCCTCGTAGACGTTTTCATTGGCATCGGTGACAACAAATAACTGATATTGTCCACCTGTTGTGATGGGAAGAGTAACTAATTCGCTACGATTGTAGGAGTCATTGGCGTTTAAGAGTTCATTGCGATCAAATGACCCTAACAAAATGTCATCGCTATTGCCAATTTGATTGTCTGTGGAAAGAATAACCTTGTCTGTCCATTTAGTGACAGCCGTACTCCCTGTATCTAAATTTGTTACTGTCCATGCCACTCGAATTGCTTTCCCTGAGTTGGCTATTATGGGGGCAGTTACTTTAGTTACCTGTAAATCAGGGGTTAGGCGTGTTACCGTCAAGGCTTGTCCTGCTGAGACATTATTATTCTCATTAAGTGCTTCATAAACGCTATCACTAGTATCTGTAATTACAAATACTTGATATTGTCCGATCGCCTGAATCGGAATTATCACTAATTCACTACGACTATAGAAACCATTGGAATTTAAGAGTTCGTTACGATTAAATGATCCTAATGAAATGTCATCGCTATTACCAATCTGACTATCTGCCGAAAAAATCACCTGATCTTTCCAGTTATTAACAACCGTGTCTCCCGTTCCTTGGTTTGTCACCGTCCAATCTACCCGGATTTGTTGGTTTGATTCTGTGGTTGTGGGAACAGTAGCGGAGGAAACCACTAAATCGGGTGGTTTACTGGTTATGGTTATAGGCGTAGCATCAAAAGCAGTATTGTTTATCTTGTTGAGTTCAAAAACCTGATTACTACTATCAGTGACGGCGAAGAGGTAATAATTACCTGTAATAGTATTGGAAAGGGTATAACTGAAGTTACTAGTATAAGAACCATTAGAAGCCAAACTGCCATAATGGGTTTGACTGCCGATTTTTAGGTCTGTATCGGCATCAAGTTGGTTATCAAGAGATAGATAGAAGGTATCTGTCCAAGAGTTATTCGGAGTGCTAGTCGCACCATAGTTAGTGATTTGATAGGCAAAATTTAATGGACGGCTGGAAGTAGCTTGACTAGGTGCATCAACAAAATCAAACTCTAAATCAGGCGGTGGCGTGAGGTTAATGCGAGTGGCGATCGCCTTGTAGCCTGTATTATTTCCATCAAAGGCATTTTCGTAGACTTGATTACCCGCATCCGTCCGCACAAAGAAGAAATAATCTCCACTTACCCCAATAGGCAAAGTAACAGTTTGTGAGGTTGTGTAGTTTTCGTCATTGTTGAGAGTGCCGCTACGATAAAACGTTCCTAAATTGCGATCGCTTCCATCTAATACTTCATCTGCTGACATGAATACTTGATCATACCAAGAGGTTTCCAGATTTTTGCCCTGTCCCTTATTGGTGACTGTCCAGCTAAGATTAAGGGGTTGACCCGAAAAAGCTTGAGAGGGAGTTGTTACAGTTGTAACCTGGAAATCTGGCGGCAGTGTGAGAGAAACATTAGTGGGACCACCTGAGCCAAAATTATCCCCTTCTTTGGCATTTTCAAAAACGTTATTATTTACATCGGTTTTAACAAGGAAAGAGTAATTGCCACTAACACCACGGGGTAAGGTAACGTTGAGACTATTGGTATAGCTATCTCCAGCATTGAGATAACTGGGATTGGTGGCTTGACCTAAATAAATGTCGGTATTATCAAAAGTATTGTCTAGAGACAAATAAACCTCATCATTCCAGTAGGGTGAACTGGTAGCAGCATTTCCCGCATTTGTCACTGTCCATTGAATGGCGGTTGATTGGCTAGAGAAGGCTGTTGGAGGCGCTACAACACTAGATACTTGAAGATTGGGTAAGGGTTTTAAACTAACAGCGATGGGGATATCATCAATCGTTGTATTATTTGTTTCAGTTCCCAAACGCTCTGGAATTTGATTACTGGCATCAGTTGAGACGATAATTCGTTGATTACCGCTAAGTATTAAAGGTAGCGTGATTGATTGAGTACGATCAATAGAAGCACCCGGTGCGATCGCTCCATCAAAAGTGAAAGCTCCTAAAAATTTATCATTGCCTATGTTGGCATCATCGAATAGATAAATGTAATCCACCCAACTTCCAGAAGCAGTTACATTGCCTTGATTTGTTAAAGTCCACGTAATATCTATTGCTTGTTCTGATTGGGCATTGATTGGAGCAACAATATTACTAACTGCTAAATCAGGTAAATCAGCGTTTTTAATAACTATGGTATCTATTCCACTATTAAAACCAGTTTTCGATGCCGTAATTGTCACGTTTTGATTGGCATCAAAAGTCCCATCATTAACACCTGTTAAGCTAAAAGTAGCCGAATCTTGATTGACAGGAATAGTTACTGTTTCGGGAACAATTGCTTCTTTAGTGTCGCTAGAAGCAAGAATAATAACTAATTCACTAGATTGATCTTCGGTATTGCGAGTAATTATTCCAGTAGCAGTTTCGCCTTCATAAATATTGTCTTGATTAAGAACAAGAGAAAGCCTGGAGATGTCATTATCAATAATGGTAACAATGGAAATATTTTGATTTCCAACAATTGAACCATTTGTGGGATTAGAAAGCGTTAAATTAATGGTTTGATTCGGGTCAAAAATGGCATCATCAATGATCGGAATAGTAACTGTCTTACTGGTTTCACCATTAGCAAAGTTAACGGTAATAGGAGTGTTATTGTAATCATTTACTGCATTTGCTGTACCATTAGTGAGGTTAATGCTAACACTAACTTCACCATCACTACCATTAGTACGAATTAAAGTAACTGCGGTGACAGGTGTACCATCTTCATTAACTGAATAGTTAGCATTGCTAAACTGAATAACTCCTGGTACAGCATCATTATCAACAATATTCAGGATAGCTGTTTTTTGCGTTCCTAATGTTGCGCCACCTGTGGGGTTAGATAAAGCTAAATTGACGGTTTCTGTAGGTTCGTAAACATTGTCATCAATAATAGGAATGGTGACGTTTTTATTAGTTTCCCCATTAGCAAAAGTCACCGTAATTGGTGAATTATTATAATCACTACCTGCTGTAGCTGTGCCATCAGTAGGAGTTAAAGTAACGCTAACTTCACCATCACTTCCCCCTATACGAGTCAAATCAACACTGAATGTTCCATTTTCGTTAACAGTATAAGTGCTACTATTTAAGCTAATTGTCCCCCGTTTGGGTAAATCATCGTTAATGATGGTTAATGTGGCTGTTGTTTGCGTTCCTAAAGTTGCACCACCTTGGGGGTTAGTCAGGGTTAAGTTAATGGTTTCATCAGGTTCAAATTGGGTGTCGTTAACAATAGGAATAGTAACCGTCTTACTGGTTTCCCCATTAGCAAAATTAACTGTAATTGGTGAATTATTATAGTCACTTCCGGCTGTAGCTGTACTATTAGTTAAGCTAATAGTCGCACTAACTTCTCCATCACTACCATTAGTGCGAGTTAAAGTAACTGCGGTGACAGGTGTACCATCTTCATTAACTGAATAGTTAGCATTGCTAAACTGAATAACTCCTGGTACAGCATCATTATCAATGATATTTAAAACTGCTGTTTGTTGCGTTCCTAATGTTGCGCCACCTGTGGGGTTAGATAAAGCTAAATTGACGGTTTCTGTAGGTTCGTAAACATTGTCATCAATAATAGGAATGGTGACGTTTTTATTAGTTTCCCCATTAGCAAAAGTCACCGTAATTGGTGAATTATTATAATCACTACCTGCTGTAGCTGTGCCATCAGTAGGAGTTAAAGTAACGCTAACTTCACCATCACTTCCCCCTATACGAGTCAAATCAACACTGAATGTTCCATTTTCGTTAACAGTATAAGTGCTACTATTTAAGCTAATTGTCCCCCGTTTGGGTAAATCATCGTTAATGATGGTTAATGTGGCTGTTGTTTGCGTTCCTAAAGTTGCACCACCTTGGGGGTTAGTCAGGGTTAAGTTAATGGTTTCATCAGGTTCAAATTGGGTGTCGTTAACAATAGGAATAGTAACCGTCTTACTGGTTTCCCCATTAGCAAAATTAACTGTAATTGGTGAATTATTATAGTCACTTCCGGCTGTAGCTGTACTATTAGTTAAGCTAATAGTCGCACTAACTTCTCCATCACTACCATTAGTCCGAGTTAAAGTAACTGCGGTGACAGGTGTACCATTTTCATTAACGGAATAGTTAGCATTGCTAAATTGAATAACTCCTGGTACAGCATCATTATCAATGATATTCAGAGTTGCTGTTTGTTGTGTTCCTAATGTTGCGCCACCTGTGGGGTTACTCAGGGTCAGATTGACGGTTTCAATAACTTCAAGTTGTGTGTCATCAACGATGGGAACAACGACTGTTTTTGAAATCTGCCCATTATCAAAGAAAACCACAATGGGAGTACCGTTGTAGTCTGAAGGCTGTGTTGCTGTACCATTGCTGGGTGTGACAGTAACCGTAACAATGCCATCACTACCATTGATACGGGTTAAGGTAATGGCTTGAACGGCTGTACCCTCTTCGTTCACGCTATAGCTACTGCTACTAAATGCGATCGCGCCAGGGCTGAATTGTCCTGTTCCCGTAATCACTTTAAGCTCATATAGGGTGGGAGAATAATTATAAGTTTGGGTAGCAGAGTCGTAAGTAGAGGAACCACTTCCAGAAAGACTAATATTATAAGTTCCGGCTAAGAGAGTCTTTTCAACGCTGCCAGTCGTAGAAATGGTACTAAATGGACTATAGTTACCAATACTGACTGAACCAACACTTGTGCCATTTTGACTGCTAATATTCAGATAAGTAGAAGCGGTGTTTTTGAGTGCAGTCAGGTCAAATTTAACCTTAGCATCATCACTGAGTGTGAAGGTATAGTTGTCGTAACGGGTCTGGCTATCATAGGATAAGTATAGAGAAGAAAAAAGTGTTCCTTGACTAGAAAGCGTACCATTTATTCCCAAAGTACCTAGTTGTGTCGGGTCTGGGTAGGTCATCCTAAAGGTATCAGTCTGGGTATCAGTGGGGGAAAATTGTAATTTAGAAATGTAGGAAGCACGGTCTGTAGTAACGGCGGTGCTAGTTTTGAGATAATAAGTACCAGGGTCAAGATTGAGAAAGTAGTTAAACGAGTCACTAGAAGAGCCAGCACTGAGGGTCGCAATTGTATTATTGCTTTCACTGAGAATCTGAAAGTTGGTATTGGCAGTCGCGCTTAGATTCAGTGAGAGTCCATTTTTCTGAGTCAGGGAGAATTTATAGAAGTCCGCTGGATCAGTTGTTCCACCAACCAGTTCTGAGATTGTTTGCTGTTTGAGACTTCCTAATGTGGTGGTATCGTAGGTCAGATTCCCTAAATCGGTGGCAGTTCCTGCATCATTGCCCACATCAGTATTGCTAGAATCGGTGGAACTAGAACTCAGTTTAAGCTCATATAGGGTGGGAGAATAATTATAAGTTTGGGTAGCAGAGTCGTAAGTAGAGGAACCACTTCCAGAAAGACTAATATTATAAGTTCCCGCTAAGAGAGTCTTTTCAACGCTGCCAGTCGTAGAAATGCTACTAAATGGATCATTAAAGTTACCAATACTTACTGAACCAACACTTGTGCCATTTTGACTGCTAATATTCAGATAAGTAGAAGCGGTGTTTTTGAGTGCAGTCAGGTCAAATTTAACCTTAGCATCATCACTGAGTGTGAAGGTATAGTTGTCGTAACGGGTCTGGCTATCATAGGATAAGTATAGAGAAGAAAAAAGTGTCCCTTGACTAGAAAGCGTACCATTTATTCCCAAAGTACCTAGTTGTGTCGGGTCTGGGTAGGTCATCCTAAAGGTATCAGTCTGGGTATCAGTGGGGGAAAATTGTAATTTAGAAATGTAGGAAGCACGGTCTGTAGCAACGGCGGTGCTAGTTTTGAGATAATAAGTACCAGGGTCAAGATTGAGAAAGTAGTTAAATGAGCCACTAGAAGAGCCAGCACTGAGGGTCGCAATTGTATTATTGCTTTCACTGAGAATCTGAAAGTTGGTATTGGCAGTCGCGCTTAGATTCAGTGAGAGTCCATTTTTCTGAGTCAGGGAGAATTTATAGAAGTCCGCTGGATCAGTTGTTCCACCAACCAGTTCTGAGATTGTTTGCTGTTTGAGACTTCCTAATGTGGTGGTATCGTAGGTCAGATTCCCTAAATCGGTGGCAGTCGCGCTTGTATCGTTATCATCAGTAACCGCTTGTTCTACTGTGATAACTTGACCATTCAACAATATTGTCCCGTGGTCATCCTCTGCTTTTAACACCTGCAAAGTTTCAGCATTCAGATTTTCCCTCAGCACCAAAGCCGAGAAAATCGCCCCTTCATCTCCAAGTGAATCAACAGTATTAATTTGGCTATCAACCCAATGACCTATTTCTTCTAAAATAACGCTGGTGATACTTGCGACATCTCCCTGATGACTCGTTAAAAATTCCTGCGATAGATAAATTGTATTTGTCGCAGCAGCATAAGCCCCATTTGCGCCATTTAACTCTGCTGAAGAAAGAATGGTAATTGCTGGGATGTTGCTAAAATCTTGATTTTTCCAAGCATTTCCCAGATTTAAAACTGCTTCTGGATCAAAAGTCTCCCCAAAAGCCAACCGCATCTTTGCCACAAACTCTTCACTGTTCGCAAAATCTTGTAGATACAGTTCTATTTGTTCTAATGCTAGTAATAAAACCTGATTTAGATACAAATTATCGGTAAGAGAGCTATTGGCAGGTGTAGATGTCATAAAAATATATGGTAATTAATAATTTTCGCGCGTAGCTGTAGCAAAAAAATAATATTGAGTATACAAAAATCTGACATCTACCAAAAGTTAGAGATTGGAAATTTTTCCTCAAGAATCTTACCTGAGTAGGTTGACACGGGAGTATGTTGTAATTAAATTAGCTGGTGCTATAATATATCTTTAGTAAATATACATAAAGAGAGACTTTGTGATAGCATCTCACAAACGCTGACTTGTCAGTTAACTATTTTGGGGATGTGGGAGAGCGATAGCGAAGCGCGACCTAGGAATCGCTATTTGGGATATGGGAGAGCGATCGCTTTTAGGGATGTGGGGGAGAGCGATCTCTTTTGGGATATGGGAGGGCGATCGCTGTTTGGGAAGTTGAGGGAGTGCGATAGCGAAGCGCTCCGTAGGAATCGCTCTTTGGGATGATGGGATGTGCGATCGCTTTTGGGATATGGGAGAGCGATCGCTATTTAGGATATGGGGTGCGATATTATGGTATATGGATTACCCTTTCCGTGTTAGAATTGGAACTTTATAAATTCAACATAGTGAAATCAAAAATTTACATTGAAACCAGTATTCCTAGCTTTTACTATGAAATTCGGACTGAACCGGATATGATAGCCCGTAAAGAATGGACTCGTTTTTGGTGGAATACAGTAAGACAGCAATATGAAGTAGTGACAAGTATTGCAGTTTTAGATGAACTTAATAAAGGCAATTTTCCTAATAAAGAAGAAGTTATTGAACTTCTCAATGATATTCCTTTGATAGATATTGAACCAGAAATTGTAGAAATTGTCCAAACCTATATTCAAAATCAGGTTATGCCTAATGATCCTTTAGGTGATGCTCTCCATCTTGCTTTAGCAGCCTATCATAAATGTGATTTCTTGTTAACTTGGAATTGTCGTCACTTAGCCAACGCTAACAAATTCGGGCATATTAGGCGAGTTAATGTTATGCTAGGTTTGTATGTTCCTGCCTTGGTAACACCGTTAGAATTAATGGATAATGAATAATGATTACTCTTGATGATTCTGTACTGCAACAAATTCGAGAAATCCGTCATCAAATTTCTCAAAATAATCAGCATGATCCGCATAAATTAATTCAGTATTATATAGAATTACAACAACAATATAAACAAGGAAAACATAAGTTAAACAGTCACTAACTTTCTGATTGTTTAATAATGATCCCCTTTCCGTAATTATAGTAAATGCGATCGCTGTTTGGGGATGTGGGAGGGCGATAGCGTAAGCGCTGCTGCAAGCAGTTCGCTTTTTGGGGATGTGGGATGCGATCGCTTGTAATAATGTTATAATTACTGCGTCTAAAATTTAATTATATGTATGGAATTTGAATGGGATACACAAAAAGCAAAATCTAATTTATCTAAGAGGATGTTTGAAAAGTGGTATTCCGTAATTTTCATCACATTGCTACCCCCCTTAGTCCCCCCTTGTAAAGGGGGGAAACAATAAAAATCCAGTTCCCTCCCCTTTACAAGGGGAGGGTTAGGGTTGTCTCT
>NZ_JADEWA010000255.1:0-7747 GCF_015207865.1 Dolichospermum sp. LEGE 00246 | reverse complement strand
CCTCCCCCCCCTACCTCTCTTCTCCCCCTACTTGCCTTCACCCGTCATTTTCGGGTTGACAGACTACTAGCCCTCACAGATAACTTTTTCAGCAAAGCCTAAGGGAACACCAAAAAATAAATTACCCAATTTTGTGGGATGGGCATCCTGCCTGTCCTTGATGATTAGCAGGCAAGATGCCCGCACCACAAGAAACTTTTGGGGATTTTTTTAATTGGAAGTCCCTAAGTAGGTGAACACAATAAAACCAAACTGTGTAAAGAAACGTAAAATCGCCCAAACCCTCTTGCCTCTTGCCTCTTGCCTCTTGCCTTGCCATAACGACAATTTTCAACGCCAACCTACTTACATATACATTTTTAAGAGTTATGAATTATAAATTATCACGAATGGAAGCGATTCAATCGCCCATTATTCCGGTGGTGGGAGAATTAATTAAAAACTCTCCTGGGACAATTTCTTTAGGACAAGGTGTGGTTCACTATCAACCACCAAATACCGCAATGGAATTATTACCAAAGTTCCTGGCTGAACCTAAAAATCATCTTTATCAACCCGTTATCGGGATTCCTGAATTATTAACAGTATTAGCAGCAAAGTTATCAATATTTAATGGTCTTGATATCAATGAAGAAAATGCTATTGTGGTGACAGCAGGTAGCAATATGGGGTTTATAAATTCTATTTTAGCAATTACTTCTCCTGGTGATGAGATTATTTTGAATACTCCTTACTATTTTAATCATGAAATGGCGATTAAAATGGCAGGTTGTCATCCGGTATTAGTTGCCACAGATACAAATTATCAATTAATTCCTGAAGCCATAGCCGCCGCAATTACAGATAAAACCCGTGCGGTAGTGACAATTTCTCCGAATAATCCTACAGGTGTTGTTTATTCAGAAACAGCATTAAAACAAGTTAATGAAATTTGTCGAGAAAGGCGAATTTATCATATTAGTGATGAGGCTTATGAATATTTTACTTATGACGGTGTAAAACATATTTCTCCGGGGGCATTTACGGGCAGTCATCAATATACAATTTCTCTGTTTAGTTTGTCGAAAGCTTATGGTTTTGCTAGTTGGCGAATTGGTTATATGGTAATTCCTCAACATCTATTAATTGCTGTGAAAAAAGTCCAAGATACCATTTTAATTTGTCCACCTGTGGTTTCTCAATATGCAGCTTTGGGGGCTTTACAAGTAAAAGATGATTATTTAAAAGATAATATTGGGACTATTGCTAAAGTTCGAGAAATAGTAATTAATTCATTGCGATCGCTTCAGGATTTATGTACAATTACACCAGCTAATGGTGCATTTTACTTTTTCTTGAAAGTGCAGACAAAAATGAATGATTTGGAATTAGTGACAAAACTGATTCAAGAACACAAAATAGCAGTGATTCCGGGAACAACCTTTGGGATGGAAGACGGTTGTTATTTGCGGGTTGCTTATGGGGCGTTACCAGCAGATACAGCTAAAGCAGGTATAGAAAGATTAGTCAAAGGTTTGCAAAGTATCGTATTATAGCCACATAACAAAAATTAACATTCGGATTTTCCCATGAGTCAAATAGTTTGGATAGCAAGACACGCTAACCGCCTTGATTTCGTATATCCAGATTGGTTTCTAACCGCCGAAAGACGGTATGATCCACCCTTGTCAGATGATGGTATGATTCAGGCGCAGCAGTTAGCAAAGCGACTTAAAGGGGAAAAAATCGCCCATATTTTTGCTTCTCCATTTTTGCGAACTATCCAAACGGCAAATGCGATCGCTGAAGTTTTGGATTTATCTATTAAACTGGAAGTAGGTTTGAGTGAATGGCTTAATCCCGAATGGATGACTGAAGAACCGGAAAAACTCTCGACTTCAGCTTTAGTCAAATTATTTCCCAGAATTGATACCAGTTACACATCACGCATAGCCGCAAAATACCCGGAAACTCATCAACAGGTGCGGGAACGTTCAGCGCAAACTGCCAGGTGTTTATCTACTGAATTTTCCCCCCATGATATCCTATTGGTGGCACATGGCGCGTCTGTCTTGGGTGCAGCAATGGGATTTGTAGGGGACATAGCCAAAACTGAAGTCAAAGCTTCTCTATGTTCTTTAGTAAAAGTTGTCCGCCAAGATTCAGAATGGTTGTTAGCACTAAAGGGTGATACGTCCCATTTGACGAAAGTTGAAGAATTGGTGAGATTTGTGTAAATATTCAATGGGGTTCTTTTTAGGAACTACGGTCAGAAACGGTAAGTTCTACCGAGATTGCCTGTGGAGTGGGCAAACAAGACTGGAAGTCATTTTAAGACCGCGATGAAGCAGGAAATAAACACTAAGATTATCGCTGTCCAGATGTGTCTAGACTTTGGTAATTTTGGGTAAGTTTTATAGAACGGATTTTCTCTAAATCACAACTGACGCGGACTCAGCAAAAGTAACTTACTAACTGATAAATTTTATGACATTGCTACTGGCCGGAGATATAGGCGGAACAAAAACTATTTTGCGTTTGGTGGAATTTTCGGAAACACTGGGATTAAAAACTCTGCACGAAGAGAGTTTTCGCAGTGGGGATTTTCCTGATTTAGTCCCCATCGTCCAAAGGTTTTTGACTACAGCTAACTCTAGCACACCAGAAAAGGCTTGTTTTGCGATCGCAGGACCAGTAGTGGAAAACACCGCCAAGTTGACCAATTTAGCCTGGTTTCTCGATACAAATCGTTTAACTCAAGAATTGGGTATTTTGTCAATTTCCCTGATTAATGACTTTGCGGCTGTTGGTTACGGCATTTTTGGATTAACAAAACAGGATTTACTAACTTTACAAGTTGGTAAATACCAACCAGCAGCACCAATGGCTGTAATCGGGGCAGGAACCGGGTTAGGACAAGGATTTTTGATTAAACAAGACCATCAATATCAAGTCTTTCCTTCCGAGGGTGGACACGCAGATTTTGCACCACGCAATGAACTAGAGTTTCAACTATTGAAATATCTAGTAGATAAACATGATATTCCACGAGTCTCCGTAGAAAGAGTAGTTTCCGGGTTAGGAATTACCTCCATTTACCAATTTTTACGAGATAGAAAAATAGCCACCGAATCACCAGAAATTGCCCAAGCAGTCAGAACATGGGAACAAGAAGCACAGACAACCGAAAAAACCGTTGATCCAGGGGCCCTTATTGGCACTGCTGCACTACAAAAAAGCGATCGCCTTTCCGAACAAACCATGCAATTATTTATAAAAGCCTACGGTGCAGAAGCCGGCAATCTAGCCTTAAAACTCCTCCCCTATGGCGGATTATACATTGCCGGTGGTATCGCCCCCAAAATCCTCCCCTTAATGGAAAATGGTAGTTTCCTCTTGAATTTTATCCAAAAAGGCAGAATGCGTTCTCTTCTCGAAGAAATCCCCGTGCATATAATTCTTAATCAACAAGTGGGATTAATTGGTGCAGCTTTGTCTGCCTCTAGGTTATAACTAGTAGTCTGTCAACCCAAAAATGATGGGTGAAGGCAAGCAGGGGGAGAAGAGAGGCACCAGGGGAGAAGTTTTTTCCGATCATTACCCGTCAAAATAAATTTGACGAACTACTAGCAACGTCAGGAGTCAGAAAGTTTGATAAATCGGTAAATTATTAATTAAATAGTAATTGCTGAACAGTGATGGCTGAATGCTTATTTCGGCGTTGCTGAATTGAGGTATGAAATTCCCAAATTGAACCTTTAAAACTCAAACCTCAGTGCGTCTACTCTTCGAGATCACGAAGCGTGATTGCGCCTTTGCGTGAGACTAAAATTCATACCCTTAATCAGCAACGCCCTTATTTCTTAATAACAGTGAAATCTGCATCTACAAATTTTATAAATTATGAATAGCAAAATTTTACTATCTTTGATTGCTGCCACCTTTTTATCTAGCAATTACGCCGTCGCCGAAGTCCATTTATCCAAACCCAAAGTTGCCGAAAAAAAACCTATTGTTCCCGCAGTCATACAGCCCAAATGGCGAACATTTACATCCCCTGATGGATATTTCACCGTATTAATGCCAGGAATGCCCAAGCGAAAAACCCAAATCCAAAAAACCTACATGGGAAAAATAAAATTAGAAATATTTTTAATCCAACCACCCCAACAAGAAGCTGCATATATAGTCACATACAATGAATTTCCTGATAGCTATGTCCAGATGACTAACCCCCAAACAATCATGGATCAAGCCCAATATGTAGAACTAACAACCACCAAAAGTAGATTACTAAATCAGCGCAATATTCGCAGTTCTAACTTTCATCCCGGCAAAGAAATTGAATATGTTAATGCCATCGGTAAAATTACTAAAACCAGAATGTTTGTTGCTCATGGTAGATTATATAAAGTTATGGCTATCGTCTCCAAAAAACAACATGAAACTTTAAATAAAACTATTACAGGCTATTTAAATTCCTTCAGCTTAGTTGTCAAACCTTAATTGAGAATGAGTAATATCGGTGAAATATTCAGGAGTCCGAAAAAATGATCATCACTGAAATGCCAACGCAATTACTAACTAACACTTGGATAACAGCAACTTGGGATGAATATATTCAGGTTATTGAAAATTATCCTGATCAAAAAGCCAAAGGCTATTATCACAATGGAAAAATGAGGATAGAAATGCCACCAATCGGAAATGATCATGCCAGTGACCATAGTATGATTATTTTTGCTGTTAACCTATTTGCGACTATTAAGGAAATTAAATTTAATAGCAAAGATAATTGTACATACAGAAAAATAGGATTTCAAGAAGTCCAACCCGATGTTTCTTATTACATTGCTGAAAAAGCAAATGCTATTCCCTATGGAACTTCCATTATCAATTTAGATATTTATCCCACACCAGATTTAGTAATTGAAGTTGCGAGTAGTTCCCTAGCTGATGATAAAGGGGAAAAACGCCTGATGTATGAAGATTTAGGTGTAGCCGAATACTGGGTACTTGATGTGCAGAATGTCCAAGTTATCCCTTTTATGATTGAAAATGGTGGCAGTAAAAGAATTAGTGAATCTCAAGTATTACCAGGGTTACAAATTTCTTTACTAAACGAAGCATTAAGAAAAACTCGACAAATGGATCATAGTCAAGTTTGTGCTTGGTTGTTAAGCCAATTTCACCAATAATTTTGGTAGCAACTATTATAATTCCGATCTATGTTTGAATAGAGAATAAGTATTTTTTCATCTCATTCCCAGTCTCTGACTGGGAATGAATTCTAGAAGGCTCTGCCTTCAATAATATTAGAGGCAGAGCCTCATCAACTGCATTCCTAGTCAGAGACTAGGAACGAGATAAAATATTTACAGTCATTGCGAGCGAAGGGAAGCAATCACAACCCTGGCGATTGCTTCATTTCACTTCGTTCCATATGGCTAACGCCACCTGAGATATAAGCGACACGAGCAGTTCGACAAGCTCACTGACCACGGTTTTAACCGCAGTGGTATTTCATCTAAACACGGGTGAGATTTAAACTTTTGCCAAGTGACAAAGAACCCAGATGTGTAGGGGTAAAGCAAAAGCTTAATGGTGTCAACTTAACGCAAAATCTTCATCCCGCGAGGAACTCAAGTTCCTTGCTAATAGCGAAAGTCATCTAAAAGATGACTAAATACTAGGAAAATTCATTAGTCCGTTTTAACGGACTTGAGCTATGAGACAGGGAATTTATTCCCTGGCGGGTGTGGAAGCCAAACAAATAAGCCATCTGTAACCTAAGTTGACACCAATGAAGCTCTTGTTTTACCCCTACGTTTAGAATCAAACAATCAAGCCGTTTTGAGTATATATAATATTTATAGTCAGTAGGACGGACAGAAATAACAATGTCAGAAAAAACTTTCGATATTGCTTACTTATCAGATAATTTACTTGATTTATTATCAGATATCCAAAATCATTTGGTGTGACAAGCAGTTTTGCTTTTTATGTATTTTTGTTGTTAATCGGCTGGATTATTATACAATCACATCCCCACCCTGCTGACGCTGAGGATGGGGAATTACGCAAAACTGTTAAAGAAGCGACCATTCCCAGTCTATCAAACTTGTCCTTGCATCTAGGCAAAAACTAGATATATTCTACTTGTGAGCAGAGTATTAATAATTTTGGTAATTATGGCAGGACATAGTAAATGGGCAAATATTAAACGTCAAAAAGCCGTAGTAGATGCCAGAAAGGGAAGTATATTCACCCAGCTATCACGGGCAATAATTGTAGCTGCAAGAAACGGTATACCAGATCCAGCAGGTAATTTTCAACTCAGGACAGCCATTGATAAAGCCAAAGCAGCAGGCATTCCCAATGATAATATTGATAGAGCCATTGCTAAAGGTGCAGGTACTTTCAGTGATCACAGCATCCTTGAAGAAATTCGCTACGAAGGTTACGGTCCCGGTGGTGTCGCCATTTTAATTGAAGCCCTCACAGATAACCGAAATCGAACTGCGGCAGATTTGCGCGTCTCTTTTGGCAAAAATGGCGGAAACTTGGGAGAAACAGGTTGTGTAAGTTGGATGTTTTCCCAAAAAGGAGTTTGTGTCGTCGAAGGTGTAATTGATGAAGACAAGCTTTTAGAAGCTTCCTTAGAAGGAAATGCCGAATCTTATGAAATCATTGCAGAGGAAACAGTTGAGGTATTTACAGAAATAGCAAATTTGGAGAAACTCAGCCAAACCTTAAAAGCAAAAGGTTTTAAAGTCACAGATATAGAATTGCGTTGGCTTCCTGGTAATCAAGTAGAAGTTACAGATGCAGATCAAGCTAAATCTCTCCTCAAATTAATTGATACTCTAGAAGGGTTAGATGATGTCCAAAGTGTGACAGCTAATTTTGAAATGGCAGATGGTTTAATGGAACTTAGTATCATGTAGCACTAAACCAATAAAAAGGCTTGGTAAATTGCCAAGCCCATATATACCAAGTGTTTACTATAGTCGCTTAATGTACCTGAATTAATGCTGAAATTCATCTATCTATGGTATGTGTATTAATAACCCCCTGTGGTTGCCCTAAATACCGGGGTAGGCACAGGTCCATAGGTGTCAACTTAAGCTCAAATCCCTACCACATCTCGTTCCTAGTCTCTGACTAGGAATGCAGTTGATGAGGCTCTGCCTCTAATATCATTGAAGGCAGAGCCTTCTAGAATTCATTCCCAGTCAGAGACTGGGAATGAGGTAAGTTGAGTTCTTTGCGGGATAGATGTTTTACGTTAAGTTGACACCAATGGCACAGGTCCTACCCCTACATTAAATCTAAACTCAAGTTGACACTCTCAGCGGCTTTAGTCATCTTCAGATGACTTTTGCTATTAGACTGGGAATTCATTCCCAGGCGGGATAGATGTTTTACGTTAAGTTGACACCAATGGCACAGGTCCTACCCCTACATTAAATCTAAACTCAAGTTGACACTCTCAGCGGCTTTAGTCATCTTCAGATGACTTTTGCTATTAGACTGGGAATTCATTCACAGGCGGGGTATGGGTTTTACGTTAAGTTGACACCAATGGCACAGGGCCTACCCCTACATTAAATCTAAACTCAAGTTGACACTCTCAGCGGCTTTAGTCATCTTCAGATGACTTTTGCTATTAGACTGGGAATTCATTCCCAAGCGGGGTATGGGTTTTACGTTAAGTTGACACCAATGGCACAGGGCCTACCCCTACATTAAATCTAAACTCAAGTTG
>NZ_JADEWA010000254.1:0-7802 GCF_015207865.1 Dolichospermum sp. LEGE 00246 | reverse complement strand
ACCCCCAACCCCCTCCCCGCAAGCGAGGATGGGGCTATAATATACTCGATATGATGAGGAAATGCTAATTAATAACTAAATCCTACAAATCTTTCTGGGGAATTGGTTCATGAAACTCGATCATTAACTGCATGGTTTCTACAGCTAAATCACGTAAATCTCGATTGAGATATACAGCACCCTGAGAACCAAACCAACGGTCAAAAATTGCCACATATTTAGGGTTATCGTTGACAAATCCTTGCATAAATTTAACGAGGGAATAGTTCACTGAATTGAGGAATTTAGAGTTATTCTCAGGAACCATGCAAGCAATTCCTTCTCGTGAATAGGGACGAGGGGGTACTATCGCAAAACTATCTGGACTTTTTGCTGTTTGTAACCATCCTTCTAAAAGAATGCTATCGGATGCAAAAGCATCAATTTTACCCTGTTCCAAAGCCGCAAATCCTTCTGGTCTAGTCTTCAAATATACAATCTTGGATTGGGGTTGTATTTGCTTGATTGCTTGTTCATTAGTAGTTCCAGCTAACACACCCACACGCTTATTAATCAGGGATTCCGGTGAACCTAAATTAGTTTCCTTTTTAATTAAGATTTGAGTACCTGTGACACCATAACTAATTGAAAAATCAACTGTTTTATCTCGTTCCCAAGTAAAACTACTGGCATCACAGACAATATCAACTTGGCGGTTAATAATTTTGGGAATCCTTGCTGCTGGGGTAACTGCAACTAATTTAAGTGTAATTTTTTTGCCTAATTCTTTTTCTAATTGCTGTTGGATTAAAGTTAGCATATCCACAGAATAACCAGTCAATTTTCCTTGACTGTCGGAGTAGGCAAATGGTAAAGCGTCTTTGCTCGTACCAGCAGTTAATACTCCTGTCCGTGCTACCTTTTCCATTACTGTTTCTGCCTTAGCAATACCGGGCATTAATCCTGATAATATCAAACCAAATATCACAGGGGCAATATTTTTATATATCTTCGACACAGTGAAAGTAGGTAAATGGGAGAGATTTATTTTGGTACTTACAAACATATTAATCTTGGGGAATCCATAGAATCAAAATGAATAAATTATCTCTATCAATTACCAAGTCAGCAGTTATGGAAATGATTCTTCACATTAGACCCTGTACAGAATCATCAAATCAATTAATTTATCTGCGTTTATCTGCGTTTATCTGCGGTCAATTATTATTGTCAGGACTTTACAGCCACAGAGGAACTTTTGACAATTGAGGGTATAACTGGTAACTATACTGTAAATTCGGAAGACGTAAAAAAAGAGATATTGCAACTGCAAGAAAATATTTTCCAAATTTTTCACAAATATTGTCGCGTATCAAATCTGCCGATGGTGAGACTGTCAGAGAAATTATCAAATCTACGCCAATACGGTAAAAATAGAGGATGCGATCGCCCTTTTCCAGCAGTCTTTAGAAATTGAAGAAAGCATTGGGGATATCCAAACTCAAACTAAAGCCATGACATTATCGTGGTTAGGGTATATTGGGTGCTACCCCTACATCTTATATTCTGATATTAGTCAAAGAAAAATCAGGAAAATTCTGTATTCATAACCTTGCACAAAACTATAAAGTTATCTTTGCCAGTGACAATTATGAATATGAGCGATTACCCTGATTTATCTAGGTTTTATAGGCAATTAGGATATTATAAAAATAGCGTAAAAGGTGAATCAGATGGTTGTCACAATTTCTCAAGCTGAAAAAAATCCAGTTGGAGCTTTGCTATCAAATCTAACATGGGAAACTCTGGAAAAATTAGATGGGGACTTGGCAGGAACTGGAGCGCAATTAACTTATTTAGATGGGTGTTTAGAAATTATGGCTCCTTTATCTGATGCTCATGAAGAACCTAAAAATACTTTAGGTCAACTTTTAGAGATTTATATGCGGGTGAAAAATATTCGTTTTTATGGACGTGGTAGTACGACAATCGGGACAAAAGAATTAGGCGCGCGCAAAGAACCAGATGAGTCTTATTGTTTGGGTACACGCAAACCAGTTCCAGACTTGGCAATTGAGGTAATAGTTACCAGTGGTGGAATTGACACCCTAGAAATTTATCGTCGAGTCGGAGTATCAGAGGTTTGGTTTTGGCAAGATGGTGTAATTTCGGTTTATTGTTTGCGTTCTACAGGATATGACTTAGTAACTAAGAGTGAATTATTACCAGAATTAGATTTGCGTTCACTAGAGTTTTATTCTCGAATGGCAGATCAATATGATGCAGTGAATGCTTTTATGCAATTGTTAATATAGAAAACTGGCTATAACAAAATGTTAATCAATCCATGACCAAAAAAGTAGATATTGGTAGTAAACGCTGAATAAGTTGCGAGAAAATGAACAGTTAAGGGATTTAGAACCATTATTATCATTTTTTGCATCCTTTGTCCTAGAAATACCAATAGTTCAACAAATCATGAGGTGGGATATGACAGTATTAAGAGAATCACCCTGGTATAACGAAATCCTCAAACAAGGTGAAGCTAATTTAATTATTCGTCAATTATCAAAGCGGTTTGGTAATCTAGATCCAGCAATTGCATCACAAATTCGCCAGTTATCAATTTCACAATTAGAAACATGAGGAGAAAGTATTTTTGATTTTTCTGCTATGGCTGATTTACAAACCTGGTTACAACAAAATATTGATTAAGTCATTGAAAGAGACATTTTAGGAAATGTCTCCCTTTTTTGGAAATATCTAATCAACTTTAAACCTAGCTAATAATTCTTCACGGGAAAAATTAAGTAATAACTGAGTTCTTTCTGTGGGAGAAAGTTCCATTAACTGACTGATAATAGCAGATAACTCCTCATCTAAATTACCAAAACGCACCGCTAACAAACTCTCGACCATCAAACGTTGTCCGTCTTTTTGTCCTTCCTGTCTTCCTTCCTGTCTTCCTTCTTCAAGTCCCTCTTGTTTCCATTCTTCCCGTTGTTTTAGATATGCTGGTGATAAACTCATAATTAACTCCCTTACTTCTTCATCATTAACATCACTATTCAATTCTAGATTTTTCTGCCAAGATGCAAAAATTTCCATTAATCTATGCCATTTATCATTCTCTTTTGACAGTTCAACTACTTCGCTGATAGCTTCATTTTGAATTCTACCTTTTCCTAATACCCTTAACCATAGTGTATCCTCTGTCATGGGTAACTGGTTAATAGCCACAATAGCTGCTTTCTGGTATTTTGGCAGAAAATAAACTCCTTTTTCCCATTCCTCCTTTGCTTTTGCTCCAAACCCTTCCAGGATTCTTTCTGAACAGGTGGGTGTTAAAATCCATAGAAAGGGTAATTCTTCTTCAGAGATAGAACGTTTTTCTCTTTTTGCTTGTCTTAACAATTCACCCTGAACGCTATACAATTTTAACAAACAACTTCTAATTTCTACCTCGTTAGGTGCATTGCGGTAAGGTTCAAATAGACAACTTGTAACCGCCATTCTTCCTAATAATCCTACTTCTGAATTTTTAGGTAATGTTGTTGTTGGCTCAAAGGAAACATCTATTTCCTGAACTTCGCTTTTTACATCTTTGCTGATTGTGACATTACCTAAAGGTTTTAATAATTCTTCTAGGTATTCTTTAGCCAGTTGGTCGTGCAGTTGTCGTGTCATCATTCCCCGCTGGGTTGTCAGCTTGACTATTCTGGTATTTATTTTAAGATGGTTCTTCCTCGTCAAATCTATTGTCAAGCATCTAAATACTGTTTTGCGCGAAAAATCAAAGGTTAATTAACCACTAAATTCGTCAATTCTGCGCTAAGTGCCAAAACAGCATACACTTTTTGTGAATTAACCTTACAAAAGGAGTTGACTGTGACTAAGTTCTTATTCGTAACCGATTTAGATCATACCTTCGTAGGGGATGATCAGGCATTATTGCAGTTGAGCGATCGCTTGCAAAGTCATCGTCAACAACATGGGACAAAGATAGTCTACTCTACAGGGCGATCGCCTATTCTTTACCGCGAACTTCAACAGGAACAAAATCTCTTTTCCCCAGATGCCTTAGTTCTATCTGTGGGTACGGAAATCTATTTAGATGGTAGTAATAATTCCGACGCAGAATGGTCAAACATTCTTTCTCAAGGCTGGGATAGGCAAAAAATCCTATCTATTACCGAAGAATTCCTAGAATTAGAGCTACAACCAGATACGGAACAACGTCCTTTCAAGGTCAGTTTTTTCCTAAAAGCAGAATTGTCGGGAATCTTACCACAACTTGAAGCGGAGTTGCAAAAAACTCAACTAAATGTAAAGTTAATCTATAGTAGTGAAATTGACCTTGACATTTTACCCCATACCAGCGATAAAGGTCAAGCAATGCAGTTTTTACGACAGAAGTGGAAATTTGCAGCCGAGCAGACTGTTGTTTGTGGCGATTCGGGTAATGATATTGCTTTATTCGCTGTTGGTAGGGAACGGGGAATCATTGTCGGGAATGCTCGTCCAGAGTTACTCCAATGGTATCATCAGCATCCTGCGGACTACCGTTACCTCGCCCAAAACCGTTGTGCTGCTGGGATTATGGAAGGTTTAAAATATTTTGGTTTTCTAGAATGATTAGCTATCTTAAAGGTATTGTCGCCGGTGTCCAAGCCATTACTCCTAATCGCGTCATCTTGACCTTAGAAGTCAATGGCACAGGTTACGATTTACAAATTCCCCAACGTCTGGCTAACCAGTTAACCTCAACTGGGGATGTGATCCAAATCTTTACCCATTACCAGATTCGGGAAGAAGTACCCATGCTTTACGGTTTTTCTTCTCCTTCCGAACGGGATTTATTTCGCCATTTGCTCAGTGTTAGCGGTATTGGTGCAGCATTAGCGATCGCTCTCTTGGATACAATGGAATTACCAGAGTTAGTCCAAGCTATTATCGCTGCTAACGTCCAAATGCTAATTCAAGCCCCTGGAGTGGGCAAGAAAACCGCTGAACGCATCTGTTTAGAACTCAAGAGTAAACTAATCGAATGGCGCAAATCAGCGGGCTTCTTTGTGGCTACAGGCGGACCTGCACCAGGAATTTTAGAAGAAGTGCAAATGACTCTTTTCGCCTTGGGATATACTGCCCGTGAGGTTAGTAACGCCCTGCACGTAGTTAGCGAAGATATTGGTTTACCCAAAAATGCCTATGTGGAGGATTGGATTAGACAAGCGATCGCTTATCTTAGCAGTAGTGAAGTAGAGTGTTCATAATTCATCATGAATAATAATCCTTATGCTTGGATAAATGAATCTTTAGCCACTATTCATCGGGCTAACTGGTATCGTTCCGTGCAACCGATTCACAGCCAACCCGGTGCAACTGTGGTATTATCTGGGCAAGAGGTTATTAACTTTGCCAGTAATGATTACTTAGGACTAGCAGGAGATGAACGCTTAAAAATAGCTGCTATTACTGCTATTCAACAATTCGGCACTGGTAGTACAGGTTCTAGATTACTCAGTGGGCATCGAGAAATACATAGAGAATTAGAACAGGGAATAGCATTTACCAAACAAACCGAAGACGCATTAGTATTTAGTTCTGGTTATTTAGCAAATTTAGGGACAATTGCGGCCATAGTCGGCAAAAGAGACTTAATTTTCTCTGATCAATATAACCATTCTAGCTTAAAAAAGGGAGCGATTCTCAGCGGTGCAACTGTCATGGAATATCCGCACGGTGGTACTGCAGTACTGCAAGAAAAGTTATGGGAACACAGGAAAAATTTTCGCCGCTGTTTGATCATCACTGATAGCGTCTTTAGCATGGATGGTGATTTATGTCCATTACCCCAACTGCTAGATTTAGCTGAAGAATTTAGTAGTATGCTACTTCTCGATGAAGCTCATGCTACGGGAGTCATGGGAAAAACTGGGGCTGGATGTGTAGAACATTTTGGCTGTACAGGTAGAGAATTAATTCAAATTGGCACATTAAGTAAAGCCTTGGGGAGTTTGGGTGGATATGTCGCCGGAAGTGGCTCTCTAATTGACTTTTTACGCAATCGCGCCCCCAGTTGGATTTATACTACAGCCCTTTCTCCCGCAGATACAGCCGCCGCAATAGCCGCCATTAAAATTGTCCAAGAAGAACCGGAAAGGCGATCGCAACTTTGGCAAAATGTCAACTATTTAAAACAATTAATTCAAGATAATTTACCTAACTTAAAGTTATTCCCCACAGAATCTCCGATATTATGTTTTCAATTACCCAGTGCCGCCACCGCACTAACAGCCGGAAAGCATTTGCGAGAATCAGGAATTTTTGCACCAGCCATTCGTCCTCCCACAGTTAGCACCAGTCGGATTAGAATATCTGTCATGGCTACCCATGAGTTAGGACATCTTCAGAAATTGGTAGAAGTGATCAAAAGTATGGAAGGGTAAGGCTACATTTCTCATACCACATCCCAAAAAATCAAACTTCATACAAAATCCTGTTAATTCTTTAATCGGTGGATATCCTGATTCTGATATTTATTTCGTGCAATCTCTCTTAGAGATCCCGTAGGGTAGTCGCAAAGGAGCAAAGACGCAAAGGAAGAGATTTTCTTTTTAACCCATTGTAGAGATTTAGCAAAAAATCAAATCATGTAAATCCTTAAATCATAAAAATCATAGTTCAGACATTTTCGGTTAAAAATATTTGGAAGGGTAAATAACTAAAGAGTCCCTGCACCAGAAACTACCAACCGAAAACCGCCATTGTTATACCGGATATCTGGTTCGTACCCATCACGATATGCAGAACGACAACCCATAAGGCTAAAGTTCCAAGAACCACCGCGCAATAGCCGTTTATTATTTTTACTAATCCAAGGATTACTATTATTAGGCCAAATGGGTGCATTTATATAATTTCCATGCCAACCATCTTCACACCACTCCCATACATTACCGTGCATATCATACAAACCAAAAGCATTAGGGGGAAAAGTTCCCACATCTGTGGTTTGTCCATATTTCCCATTATAATTTACTAAATCAGTAGTAATGGTGTCACCGAAATAATAACGAGTAATTGTTCCTCCTCTACAGGCATATTCCCATTCAGCTTCGCTGGGCAAGCGATATAATTTACCTGTAGCCTTGCTAATCCTAGCACAAAATTCTTGTGCGTCATGCCATGATACATTTTCAACTGGAAGATTTGCACCTTTGAAGTGTGAAGGTTGAGATTTTAAATCAATCTTCACTTTCTGTAAAAATGCTACCCTTTCCCATTGTGCTTGGGTAACAGGGTATTTTCCCATATAAAATGGTTGAATGGTATTGATGTTGGGGTTTTTCCCGATCATTTCCTTCTCCTTCGGGTGAACCCATGAGGAATTTTCCCCCAGGTATTGCTACCATTTCTAAAATTACTCCTTTTCCTAAATTTTCATTTTGGTTAGGATAAACTGGTGGTTTTGGTGGTGGAGAGATAAATTGTAAAACTTGCTGAAAGGGATTAGGAGAAACAGGTGGTTGTGGGGGATGCGTTCACGTGACCCAACCCAACCTACCATATAACCCACATTCCGCACCCCAACTGTCACAGGAGTGGAATTACATAGGCAAGAAATAAAATTGAGAATAAAAAATAACATATTATCGAGAAAATACATTGGCAAAAAAGAAAAACACCAAAAATAGCATCAAAACCCATTGTCAATAAGGAGCAACAAGAATGAACACCACCCAGAGGGAGAAAAAGATAAATAAATGAAGATATTCAAGATACAGATTATAAGTTAGACTAATAAATTGAAGTAAAAAACG
>NZ_JADEWA010000253.1:0-7868 GCF_015207865.1 Dolichospermum sp. LEGE 00246 | reverse complement strand
TCCCCAACCTCCCCAACCTCCCCCTGCTTGCCTTCACCCGTCATTTTCGGGTTGACAGACTACTAGGTCTTCTGGACGAGAACCTGCACGGGGGGCATCAGCGGGGACTCCGTGAGGGTCCATTACGCCTTTAGGTAGGTAAACAAGTTCGCGCAGTGGTGTCACCATGGGATCGTTTGTAACTTTATAGGGTAATCGTCCCAGGGCTACACTATCGTAATTAAGTTCATGGCGATCATAAGTGGCTAGTTCATATTCTTCTGTCATGGATAAACAGTTGGTGGGACAGTATTCCACACAGTTACCACAGAAGATACAAACTCCAAAATCAATACTGTAGTGTTTGAGCTTTTTCTTTTTAGTGCCTTTGTCCATTTCCCAGTCAACGACAGGAAGATTAATGGGACAAACACGCACACAGACTTCACAAGCAATACACTTATCAAATTCATAGTGAATGCGACCGCGAAATCTTTCCCCAGGAATCAATTTTTCGTAGGGATATTGAACGGTAACAGGTCGCCGTCTCATGTGGTCAAAAGTAACAGATAATCCTTGACCAATATAACGACCTGCTTGGACTGCTTCTTTGGCGTAATCACCAACTTGTTTGAGGAATTTAAGCATTTTTGTGTCTCTCTCTTTACAATTTTGGATTTTGGATTTTGGATTTTAGATTTCAGATTCAATCCAAAATCTAAAATTGCCTTACCCACCGAAGGCGAAGGGAAAGGCTAGTTTGAAGGCTGCGGTTAATAGGAGATTTACCAAGCCTATTGGTAAGAGAAATTTCCATCCTAAGTCTAGCAATTGGTCAATCCGTACCCGTGGTACTGTCCAACGAATGAGGATGGCAAAAAATACTAGTAAGTAGGCTTTAATCACGGTCATGGTAATGCCTATCACTGCTGTGACTACCTGAATGGCTGGGTCACTTTCGCTGACTCCTAACCAACCAGTGATCATCTCCAGGGGTATAGGACAATGCCAACCACCAAGGTATAAAATTGCTACTAATAGGGCAGAAAGGACAAGGTTAATGTAGGAACTGAGGTAAAAGAGGGCGAATTTCATGCCTGAATATTCGGTCTGATACCCGGCAACTAGTTCTTCTTCGGCTTCTGGTAAGTCAAAGGGTAGGCGCTCGCATTCTGCTAGGGCGGCTATCCAAAAGATCATAAAACCTAATGGTTGTCGCCAAATATTCCAGCCGAGAATGCCAAAGTTAGATTGCTGATTAACGATGTCAACGGTACTAAGACTATTGGACATCATGGCGATCGCTAGTACACTCAATGCTAAGGGAATTTCATAGCTGATGGACTGTGCTGCTGCCCGTAAACCTCCCAACAAGGCGTATTTATTATTAGAGGCATAACCTGCCATTAATAAACCAATGGGCTGAATACTAGATAGTGCAATCCACAAGAACACGCCCATGCCGACGTTAGCAATGATGATATTCTGTCCAAATGGCACAATTAAATAAGACAGAAATACTGGTAAGACGACAATAATTGGACCGATGGTAAATAGCCAAGTATCTGCTTTGGCGGGGATGATATCTTCTTTAAATACCAGCTTCAGACCATCGGCTACAGGCACTAGTAATCCAAAGGGTCCTTGGTATTCAGGACCAATCCGCTGCTGTGCCGCCGCTGAAATTTTCCGTTCTAGCCATGTGGCAACTAGTACGCCTACTGTAGCCCCAATTAGCATCAATACCATTGGTAATGGCATCCATAGAGCTTTGGCCGCGCCAGGGGGTACGCCCAAGTCTTTGACAGATTGAATAAAAGTTCCTTGGAGGTCAATTCCTGGATTCATGTTTGCTGCTCTTTAAGTCAACGTTCTGATCAACTGTCCAAGATGAAATTAGTTGTTTCAACTTTCATCTAAACCTCCAGGAGACCCCCACCAAAACTGTACTCAGTTTGGTGATGGGAGGAATGGAGGTTTAATTGTGAAACGTCCCTTGAGTAATTTTGTGCGCCAGCACAAACAATGAGAGGGACAGTTGAGCAATTAACAAATCTTTGATAGTTTATTCCCTTCAATACTTGGGCTAATTCATGAGTTTAGTATATCCTTGGATGGGTTTCCCCATCAGACTCTACAAGACAACTTCTACTTATGGTTGGGATTGGGAATTGATGATTGATGACTTAATCGTCATCAGGTAGTGCAAATTAGCCGCTTCCGGGTTGGTAATGGGTTTCCCAAACTCGGCGCTGTTGTAAGTTTGCCAATTTTAACGGGTTGTGATTTTGGAATACAAGCCTCAATGGAAGATGTGACGGTTATCAATCTGTCCATTGGAGGACTTGAATTGAACATCCCAAATCTACAGTTGAGTAGTTTGTCAGTTAACGTTGGTCAATCGGAGTGTAGGCGATTTCGTGACGACCACTGTAAATTTGAGTGGGACGGAAAATCCGGTTTTCTACCAGTTGTTCTTTCCAGTGTGCTAACCAACCGGCTACACGGGCGATCGCAAATACTGGTGTAAACAAATCTGTAGGGATTCCCATTTTCCTATACACCAAACCAGAATAAAAGTCAACATTAGGATAAATCCCTTTACCACCCAGTTTTTCTGAAACTACCCGTTCCATTTCTACGGCAATTTCATAGTATTCGTCATAGCCAAACTTCTCAAACAATTGCTCTGCCAAGCTTTGTAAGATTGTAGCGCGAGGATCTTTGACTTTGTAGACACGATGACCAAAGCCCATAATTTTAGCTTTGCGTTTGAGAAGATCATCTACATAGGGGACAACATTTTCTACTGAACCGATGTCTTCTAACATCTGAATTACTTCTTCATTCGCTCCACCATGCAATGGACCGCCTAAAGTACCGACGGCACTGGCGACTACTGCATAAGGATCAGTCAATGTAGAAGCTGTGACTCTAGCACTAAATGTTGAAGCATTCATTGTATGCTCAACATGAAGTATTAGGCAGATATCAAATATTTTGGCGGCTAGGGGGTCAGGCTCTTTCTCATTGAGCATATACAGGAAGTTAGCCGCATAGTTCAAATCATCCCTGGGTTTAACGGGGTCATTACCTTGCCGCATTAACTGGAATGCTGCTACCATCGTGGGAATAGTAGCGATTAACCGGACGGCAGCAGTCCGAATATAGACAGGATTATGTAAATCCCGACGAGAATAGAATAAACCTAAAGCAGCAGCCGAGGCTTGAAGCGCATCCATCGGATGACCACTTTCAGGGAAGCATTTCATCATGTCCCGAATGCGGTATTTGATGCGCCTGTGGAAGAGAACTTCATGCTCAAATGCTTTTAGTTCTTCTTCATTTGGTAACTCACCCCAAATTAACAGATATGCAGTTTCTAGGAATGTACTTTTCTCCGCTAATTCCTCAATCCTGATACCACGATATTCTAGAATTCCTTTCTGCCCGTCTACATAACTAATGCTCGACTGGGCTGCGGGAATGCCTTCTAAACCAGGCTTGTATTCGCATACCGTCATGGCAACACCATTTACTTTGTAAAATATCTGCTCACACTAACCTACTAGAGACTATTTTCACCACAATAGTTGCAGATGTAACAACTATTACAGCAGGTACTTGGGTGATGTTAACCAAAACAGTTGACTACGACCCCAAGCTGAACCATCATCTGGTAGTTTTATTCCCATCATACCTGCTTTTTTGAGGATGAGGCTCTCTTTTGCTGTTCCCCACAGGAGAATTTCTGCCCAATGGCTTAAACTAGGCTCATGACCGACTAATGCTAGTTTGGTTTTCTGGGGATAATTCCTGGGTTGAAGCCATTCTTGCCACCAATTTTGAATATTACCATCAAAGCTCAGATGATCTGATGTTTCTAACTGGGAACTCAATCCAGCCGCAATGAGTATTTCTGCTGTTTGATAAGCGCGAACTAGGGGACTGGTAAGAATGAGATCAAAGTGTAATTCTAGCTGTGCTAATCTTTGAGCGACTTTCTCGGTTTTTTGTCTTCCTTCTGGGGTGAGTTGTCGTTCTTCGTCTTTTAGTTGCGGTTGATGTTCTTCGGCGATACCATGACGGATTAAGTATAGTTCCATGTTTTTAGTTGGGTGTTTTTATATTATTTTTGTTTCGCGCAAAGACGCAAAGACGCAAAGGCGCAAAGAAGAGGGTAAAATTAGTAATTTCATAAAATCTTTGGATACTGTGAAAGTCTATGTCTTATATCTCTAGCTAATTGATCAAATGTTTTACAAATTACTTTGCGTGAGTCTACTACAACTCTATTTAAATACCATTTCAATCTAGCTTTTTCAAGCTCACTAAGGAATTCATCTCTACCTATAACAAGAATACCTTGATATTCTATATTCTCACTTCCAAAAATAGAACGAAATTGAGAAGTATTCTTAACATCATCAATTTTCCAAAACCAATCAATGATTTGACTAAATCCATGTTCAAATCTATGCGAACGCAGTAGATTTTCAAATTCCTCAAGTTCAACCCAACACTGTTTAATATCTATATGAAAAGAATCTAGATTTTTCATACTTTAGCCTTTTCTAATAATCCATATAACATTTCAATCCGTTTATAATTAACTATATCAGTAATAGTCACTTTTTTAGATTGAACTTCAAAAATGATTCGATATATGCCTACCTTCGCAATAAAATCATTATCTGGGCTTGAATTCAGATTAGAAAATTCAATTTCTGAACAATCAGGAAAGTTTTCTAGATAACTAATAGCATGACTAATCTTTTCTTTTTCTTGAGTTGGTAAAGCATCAAGTGCTATTTGTGCGTTATCATCTAGAACTATTTCATTTTTGTTTGGCTGTTGATTTTTAGAGTTAGTAGAAAGATCGCAATACTCATCAGATAAGTGTTGAACTTCATTAAAAAAATTAGTTCCTCCTTCTACTTTTTCCAATATGTGCTTAATCTTTGCAAATATTTCATCTTTTTTTTCTGTTGGTTCGTCGTTTAACACAGAAACTAATATTTCTTGAAATTTCTGATTCCTTTGTGCTGTAGTTTCCTGAGTATTTTCGGTCATACTAACCATAATTTGCCTGAAAACCTGTAGAACTGCTATTTTTTCAGTTTCAGATATATTAGAAATCCATTCTATCAATAACTTAACAACCAACATTATAAACTTAGGTAAAACCTCCGAATCTAGCTTCTGAATATAACCGTGAGCCAGACGATTACGCTTTTCTAAGTAAGCTTGAATAATATCAAATTCAGAAATTGATAACTCTCCCACAGAGTACATTGATCTTAGCAATTTTATGAATGGTAAACGTTCAATAGGAATTGATACATCAACTGCTCTTTTTCTTAATGCTCCCTCAAAAACACTCCAGAGAAAAAGAAAAGCAGGTTCAATATTATTATTTTCAATAAGCTTGCTAACTTGACTAAAATGGTCAATTAGTTCTTCCCAAGAAGGTAGTTCTTCCGATGTTCCAGGTAATGATTCGGCTTCTATATCTTCAAGTGTCACTAATAAAAAACGCCAGCCTGGATGTCTACTTACTTCTTCTGCTACAAATTGTAAACGCTCAACTGAAACTGGACGAATACTGGTTTTTACTTCAATTATTAAACCTATTAAACCAGATTCATTTTCATTCTTAGTAGCAAGAATATCGGGTTGATAATTATCCAAATCAAACGGTAATTGATCTGCTTTCGGGTTTTGTATAACAGTAAATCCTTGATCACGATACTGCTTGATCAAAGATTCAACTTTATCATCATGTAAACTTTTAGTATTGTCTATCATAAGTATTTTTCCAATGTTTGAGATTCACTTACTTTGACATAAACACACTCTTCGCCAATGATGACACCTTCCTGTAATAATAAAGGTAAATTTGTTATATCAATTGGCTCAGATAAAAACCGACGATGACTCTCTACATCTGATATTAGTCCATCATCTTCATAAACTAACTCATTGAGTGCATCCTGAATGGGTTTAATAATGTTATCGGTGTCAAGTAGATTCGGATCACCATAATTATCACCACAAAGATAAATTAGCGTTAACTGTAAATTAGCATCTTTAATTGGACTGCTACCCGTCCAAACCTTTTGGGCTTCAGAATGCACAAAATTTATCCATTCTCGACGGTTTATTTTGTTCCGTGTTTGGTTTGAAACAGGCCGCTTGCGAATGAGAAGTTCAAAATATATTATTGACATTCCCAGTCCATCTCTTGATTATAACTTAATAAACTTACAGCACTTTCCACCACGTCTTGGGTGTATCTCAAAATTGTACTAAATTTATACCTGTTTCTTTGACTATATAGTTTCAAAAATAAATCAAATAAGTCAAGTTGATAGACGTACTGTATAGCTGAAGTATCAACAATAACGATAGAGATGAGCTTATCCCTATAGTTGATCATTTGGCTAAATCTGTACTGAGAATTATCTGAAAATGAAATATTCAACTCATCATGGCGATCGCCTAACTTGTACAATGAAAGATAGATTGTTGCGAATTGTATAGTTAAGGATTATAGCTGTCATGACTGCCGCTGTTTTCATCGAAAATCTCAAAAAAAGCTACGGTAATCTAGTCGCAGTCCAGGATGTTTCCTTTCAAGTCCAACCTGGAGAAATTTTTGGGTTACTTGGACCTAACGGGGCGGGGAAAACGACCACTCTCCGGGCTTTATGTACGCTAACAACGCCTGATACTGGGAAAATTGAGGTTTCTGGCATTTCTGTCTTAAATAACCCCAAATTGGCTAGGCAAAAACTGGGTTATGTAGCCCAAGAGGTAGCTTTAGATAAGGTGCTAACTGGACGGGAGTTACTACAATTACAAGCGGCGCTGTATCATCTTCCTGGTGCGCTGATTAAACAGCGAATTAATACTATTTTGGATTTGCTGGGGTTACAAGAATACGCAGATAAAAAAACTGGCACTTATTCCGGTGGTTTACGCAAACGGTTAGATCTAGCGGCTGGGTTACTTCATGCCCCTGATGTGTTGGTATTAGATGAACCAACGGTAGGATTGGATATTGAAAGTCGGGTTGTAGTCTGGAATTTCCTGCGGCAATTACGGGCTGGGGGAACTACTGTGGTAATTACCAGTCATTATTTGGAAGAAGTTGATGCTTTAGCTGACAGGGTGGCAATTATTGATAGAGGTTTGGTTATTGCTAATGGTACACCTTCTCAGTTAAAAGATCAGGTGGGGGGCGATCGCATCACCTTGAGAATCCGCGAATTTTCACCTCTAGAAGAAGCCGAAACCGCCAAAAACCTGTTAGCAGCCTTACCTTTTGTTCAAGAAATCATCATCAACAGCGCCCAAGGTAACTCTCTAAATTTAGTAGTTACTCCGCAAAATGACGTTTTGATCACGATTCAACAGGCGTTAAATCATGCCAATTTACCAATTTTTGGCATCGCTCAATCTCGTCCTAGTTTAGATGATGTTTACCTAGCAGCCACCGGAAAAACCTTAATGGATGCGGAATTAGCCGCTGTAGCCAATCGTGATCCCAAAGCGGAGAAAAAGCAAAATATGAGATAGAGAATAGGTAGGTAATAGTTAAGGAAATGTAGGTTGGGTTGAGCGATAGCGAAACCCAACAAAATCCTTGATAATGTTGGGTTATGGCTGATGCCTTCGGCGATCGCTTATGGGAGAGATAATCCTACTGTATACTTGGCACAGATGAGGAGATGGAGAAATTACTGGACTGGACTGATAAGGATCGTGGATTAAATAACCTGTAATTCTGGTTTAGCGGTGTAATTCCATTGCGGCAAGAATTCATCAAAAACAATCTTCATGTTTGATTTGAAATCAAGAGCCACTTTTCGACCTGTTTGATAGGT
>NZ_JADEWA010000252.1:0-7890 GCF_015207865.1 Dolichospermum sp. LEGE 00246 | reverse complement strand
TTATAAGAGACAGGAATTAATAACACCTTTAAAAAAGATTTAATTTGACGTAAAATAGCCTTTTTACTCATGCCCTCTAATTCATCTACAATAGCCAAAGCATCAGTGTAACGTCCTTGTAAAATACTATTTTTGAGGTCTGTTAATTCCTGTGTCATATTTTCTTACCTCAAGACAATTCACTTATACGGAGAAAAATTAAGAGTTTTGCTGTATTGCATACTGCCATATCTATATTAGATGATTATATGCGATCGCTCATAGTTTAGCAAAAATTGGGAATAAAATCTCCGAATTTTTTATTTAATTCTGTGAATAAGTTCTGATTTCTTACCAGAGGGTAAGTAATTGGACAAAAATATTTACAGTTATTGCGAGCGAAGGGAAGCAATCACAACCCTTGGAATTGCTTCATTTCACTGCGTTATATATTGGTAAGTTCTTTACTTGTCTATTTTTTTTGACAGGTTACAAGAATATAGCTGAGTTTTCGTTTCAGTTACACTTAAAACTTGATTAAACCCTAATTGGGTTGCTTTATTACATAGTTCTGAAGACGAGAGTAGACGATTCCAAGAACCTGAATTATAGTTTACCATTCCATAATACTTGGTTGACTCACAGTTATTAATGTCAGCACGCACCCCATTTAAAAGAGGAAATCCAGTCATAGCAGGAATTACAAAAGACTTGTCCCAACAATTTCTGTTCCCCTGGGGCTGCCAAAAAGCTGAAAAATCTGGTGCAATATAAATCACTAAATTTTTAGAAGTTTTTGATATACCTAGTTTTCTTAGCTCTGCTTTGACATAGCCTAATTCAGTCTTTTGTTCGAGTATTTCCATTTTGATGGCAGGTGGAAAGATTAATAATTCTAACTGACGCTTCCTTTTATTTAAACCTTTCAACTCAGTGAATGAGTCTAACTTGGAAGAAAAACTATCTAGAGAAATTACCAGGTTTCTAACAAACCCTAATCCTCTAGCCTTGTAACTACCTACTTCTGATCCACTGGATAATGAAAAGACTAGGATTAAAGTGATCAATGCCCAAATCAAGGGACGGGGTAGAGGTTCCCATAAATGATCAACGGGACTTAAAAGAGCTATTAAACCAGTTTTATGGTTTGCTTGCCAATAATCAACAAAAGCGGCTAAAGTAAAAAACAGGACAACAAAAAGAGTTGGTAGGACAAAATAACCCGCACTACCGCCGCCAATTTCTAATAAAAATCCCGGAACTTGAGATGCAAAAAACATAATTGTTAGCATCACAACTTGCGACAGCTTCGCCCGCGGTGGGTATCCCTGATGTAATTGTCCCTCTTTTCCACTCAACCAGTAGAACGAAATTATCAACCCTAGAAAGACGAGATTTTGCCAAATAAATTGATTTGTATATGTCCGTGCAAAGTGAAGGGGATAAAAGTTAATGGGTAAAGTCCCACTGAAAGCAAAAGCCAAACCCAAACACCCTAGAAAAAAGGCACAACATAAGGCTACAAAAGGCCAAATAGTTCGCCAATTAAGTTGGGTTTTTTGCAAAATTTTCGGGATAAAAGCACAGAGAACCAAAAACAAAGCCAGCATAACTCCCGATGATATCTTTGCTGTTTGACAGGACAAAACAGCTACCACTGCCATAGTTACAGCCATTGGATGAACTGTAAACCAGCGATCACTTTGACAAGCCTTAAACAACCAGGACTGACCTACTGGCAACATCGCCATAAATATAGGTAGGGAAAAAGCATAGGATTCACCTGCTAAATAAGAATCCCAAATACGAGTTCCTGACAACCACAAAGCTAAAAAAGTAAACCCACAAGCTACCAATGTTGAGACTTGAGTAGATACTAAGCAACTGAGGACTAATACTGCGGTAAAAAATAGTACAGGCAAAAAAGCTATTTGCTGACAAATAGCTAATAATAGAGGTGCTTGACCACCCAAAATATTGAGATTTGCTGCTACCCAACGATGTACCCCAACATGATATTCTAATGGCTTTACTCCGTCTAAACCTGTTGAAGGTGTATTGAATTTAGCCAGCATTTCCACAATAGCAGAGTGGAATAGTGTATCCCTATGAATAGTATTAGTATAAGCAGCAACATCAGAAAAGAGATGAGCATAGTTATAACCATAAACAGTAGACAACTGATTGGTAATACCCAGATAACTGAGGGAACATATCTCCATGCTAAAGCTACTCCACCAAATAGCCCCGCGGGATAAACAAAAACTCCCCACACCTGCCGAGTAATATCAGTATCCCAGGATCGAAAGTGTAAAAACAGTAGTGAAGTTACCAGGATATAGATAGTAAATAGGAATGCTAATTCGCTAATTACTTTACTTTCGACAGAAATCTGTTTTATTTGCAAAGATTTTGATTGTGACATAAAAAGTATTTCAATATTTTATACTGTATAAGCTTTTTCAATAAGTACAAGTATCAAAAAAACTATTAATAGCCATGACAACAGTTTCAATCTGTGAAAGTCCCAACTCTGGAAACAGAGGTAAACGCAACAGACAATCAGAAACATGATTAGTATTGTTCATATCACCATGAACCCGTCCATAATGCTGTCCAGCGGGAGAACTATGTAAAGGTACATAATGAAATACAGAACTCATACCCTGTTCTTTGAGATAGCTTATCAGACTGGTACGGATTTGTAAACTATTTAAGAGGATATAATACATATGTCCATTATGCTGACAAGTCGGCGGAATAATAGGACGACGTAATTTACCACTTTTTTCTAGGGGTTCTAGAAGTTGATGGTAATAATCCCAGACTTGCAGGCGGGCTGCTATAATCTTCTCTGCTTCCTCTAATTGAGCATAGAGAAAAGCCGCAATTAATTCTCCGGGCAAATAACTAGATCCTTGGTTAATCCAGGTATATTTATCTACCCCCCCCCTAAAGAATTTACTGCGATTAGTGCCTTTTTCCCGGATGATTTCCGCTTGTTCTGTAAACCGGGAATTGTTGATAATTAAAGCACCACCTTCACCCGCAATAATATTTTTGGTTTCATGAAAACTGAAGCAACCTAAGTCTCCAAAACTACCAAGGGGTTGACCTTTGTAGGATGCCATAAGTGCTTGAGCAGCATCTTCAATTAACAGCAGGTGATGTTTTTGGGCAATGTTTTGTAAAGTATCCATTTCACACCCTACCCCGGCATAATGAACGGGAACAATGGCACGAGTACGGTTCGTAACTGCCGCTTCTACGAGGGTTTCGTCTAAGTTTAGGGTATCGGGTCGGATATCAACAAATACGGGAACTGCTCCCCTGAGAACAAAAGCGTTAGCTGTGGAAACGAAAGTATAACTGGGCATAATCACTTCGTCTCCCGGTTCTAAATCGGCTAGAATAGCCGACATTTCCAGGGCTGCTGTACAGGAGTGGGTGAGTAGGGCTTTGTGGCAATTCGTTTGCGCTTCTAGCCATTGATGGCATTTTTTGGTATAATTGCCGTCCCCAGCCAATTGTCCAGCGTGGTGAGCTTGGCTAATATACCAAAGCTCTTTACCTGTCATATAGGGTTTATTGAAAGGGATTTTATTCATGGGTTTTAATTTTTGGCAGGTTATTTTAAATTGCGAAGTTAAAACTTAATAAGTTAGGTGGAGTTTTATATAGTTTAACTTAATCATGCAAATTGTCTAACCAATTTCTTAGATCTTCCACAGTAGCGAAATCAAATATTGCTTCTGCTAACACTTCAATTACCTCTAGATTTAAACTTTTAATCCGGGTTTCTAATTCTATGTCAATATTTCCTACTTTCCTCTTGATTTGACGGACAATTAAATCTTTTTCTTTGGTAATTGCTTCTTGACGACCTTGTAATACCTGCTGAATACCTTGTTCAATCCCTTGTTCCATCCAACTAGTAACTATCTGCATGACTTCCTCCTTTTCCGCTGGTATTAATGAACCTATTTCTGCTGCAAATTTCTCTTCTTCTATTTTATTCAGTCGCAAATATGTATCAATAAATCCTGATATCAATTGCATTTTTGCCGGATTTAATTTTAGAGTTACTAGCAACCTTAAACACTCTGCTTTCACCTTTGGTCTATCCGCTGGTGCTATATTCATTTTCGACATTAAAGCAGATGCAACTGGATTTTGACGAGTTAAAAAGTCTCTCCAATTTAGCTGATTTAGTTGGATGACTTGATAATTAAATTTTAGCACTTCCAAATCAGGAAAGTTGATTTGATAGTTATTTGTAGCTAAGGTTTTGGGAGAAGAATATGAAAAAATGACTATGGGATAAATTGGTAAGTCAAATTTTTCGTGTAATCTGGAAAAATAACGGAACATTCTTTGATTAAATTTCGATTTTGCTCCTGATTCGGCTTCAATGTGAACGAGAAAGTAAGAAGGTTCACCGAGAAATCTGACTTTGGCTATTAAGTCGGTTTCATATTTGTCTCCTGCGGTAACATCTGTAAATATTTCTTTGTCTAATAATGAGACTGAGTTGGTATCTATGTATTTAAGAACTTCGGGAAAGAAGAGTTCTATAAATTCTATGAAAAATGTGGATATCAATTCTTTAAATAAGCGGTCATGGTCTATTCTTTCGCTCATGTTTTTGTCACATAAATTCTCTGGTTATTTTTTGTAAGCAATTACTAATAAAGAACCACCCCAAGGAAAGGAAAAACCTAATGTCAAAAACCAGCGTTCCATATCAAGGATTTTCTCTAAGAGGTAATTTAAAAATCCGCTAATTTTCAGTTCGCTGGTGGGGTCATAATCTTTGGAATTGGAGCGATTGTTGATGCGAGAAATTAGCATTAATGGTAATAGGAAAGAAACAAAAGATGTCACCCTAACTATTTTAAATCCCGCTTGGTGTAATTTGATCATTAGATCTTTTTTAACGTAGCGACGGACATGATGAGCATGAGTATCAGCTTGACTCCATAGCCAAGGATGTTGAGGAACGGTCAGTATTATACCCCCCCCATTTTGTGTAGCTTGATACATTTTTTCTAAAACGTCTGTATCTTGTTCTATGTGTTCAAGAACGTCAAAAGCTCCAATAATATCAAATTCTTCAGCAAAGGGGATATTCCGAGCATCCATTTGAAATAGAGTTGTTTTACATAGACGTTCTCTAGCAAATTCTAACCCTGCGGTAAATATTTCACTACCTGAACAGGTAAGATGAGAGAGATTTTTTTCAATTCCTTGGAGGACAAAACCAGTTCCGCAACCAATTTCTAGGAAGTTTTGAGCTTGGGGAAAATAATGTTTTAGTGCGTAAATTATCAGCCGATTTCGGGAACGGAACCAGAAGTTTTTGGCTTCTAATTGTGCTAATTTAGGAAAAAATTCAGCTTCAAATCCAGCACTTTCCGCAGCCAGTTCTGGTGCAAAGGTCAAGTGTCCATTTAAGGATGGGGGGGTATATCCACAAGCTGGACAATGCCAATTTTCTTGGTTAAAATGGTGGTGACATTGAGGACAGATTTTCATGGTATTTTTATTGAACAAGGGTGGTAATTCAACTTTTGCGGATACTGTAACTTACTGAATATAGAACTCATATTTAATTCTTGAGAAAAATTAGGTATTAGGTAAGTAATTGGACAAAAATAGTTACAGTCATTGCGAGCGAAGGGAAGCAATCACAACCCTGGTGATCGCTTCATTTCACTTAGTTCCATATGGCTAACGCCACGCTGCGCTAACGCAATAACATTGTGTAATTAATTCTGTCTCACTACTTATTGTACGGTGCGTCAGACTGCATAAATTCTATCAATAAACAGATTTGTAATATCTGACGCACCCTACGGATCTTTTCATAAATCAAATATTATTCCTATATCGTCCTCTGGTAAATACTGGGGATTTAAAACATTAGCACTATTAAAAGGGCAAATTTCCGGGAAAACATGAATATCTATTCCTGTTTCTTGAGAAGCAATTAATCTGGCATCATGATAACATTCATCAAATACCTCTTCCAAGTATCTCTTTAAGCTAGGACTTTTTTTTAATGACTTGTTTAAACGCAAAGAATGTTCAGTAATTGACGCTTTCCAACTATTAGAGCGTTTTTGGGGTTGATATTTCCACTTGAGTAAATGTTGAAAAACTCTGATCAGATTACTCTCTAAAGCATCTTTACGATTATTGCCTATGTCCTCAATTTCTTCGATAAGATTCTGAATATCCAACTGAGCAAACTCTCCTTTTTCTAGCAGGTTTACGGTTTGTTCTATCCACAAATTGAAATCAGATTCATAGAGAGGTTTTGTGAGTTTCATCATTTTTCAGAATGTACAGATAGTTGAGTAAAGCTAATGCTTATTGTTTTTTTAACTAAGAGGGTGTTTAAAAAGTCATGATTGATATATACTAAACACGGGTGAGATTTAAACTTTTACAGTGGAAAAAATATTATGTTCGTTTTGCTTGTATCAGATTCTACTTTGCACTAATTTGTTATTCAACTCGTTGTCCAAGTACCGCTAGAGTTGATTCCATTGTAGATAATTTTGTGGCATGGTGGGGATTTAGAATCTGTTTTACTTCCTTTTCATGAATATTGAGAGTAGATACAAGTTCAACTTTACGCATTGCTAGATATAGCGTAGATTTTAGTGCTGTCTGCGCTGGTACTAATCATCAAAGGGAAGAGCGATGGATTTTTCGACGTTGCTGATTAAGGGTATGAATTTTAGTCTCACGCAAAGGCGCAAAGGTAAGAGTTTTAAAGATTCAATTTGGGAATTTCATACCTCGATTCAGCAACGCCGATTTTTCTAAGCAGTCAGCAGCCTCGTTTTGTTCTAGAGAATCTCCATAAAATAATTTGTCAGTTTTCATTGAAAGAATATGTAAAAGTGTTTCTATTTATCAATACCTTGTCCATTTCCTGGTTTGTTAGGTTAAGCGACAGCGCAACCCAAGGCATTTGTTGGGTTTCATGCTTCAACCCAACCTACAAATCAAGGCTTTTTCTAATTTGGATAAGGTATTGATTTATAAATTAATTTATCCAAACCTTGATCTAAACTTAGATAAAGGAATTAAAGATTTATTTTCTTTATCATCCATCAGTTTTTGTATTTTCAACAATCCTTGTCCACAAACAACTATAGGCTGTGAGTTTTCTATGAAGATAACTTTCCCGGGTGTACGATTTTCAATTACAACATCTTTTACTATTTCAGCTTCTAAAATTCTAACTAAATCACCATTTAGTGTTGTAGAAGCGCCCTTATATGGATAACCTACAGCATCAATAAATCTTTTTAATTCAATAGAAGACTGATTCCAATTAATTCTATAATCTTCTTCATCTCGCCATAAACTATAGGTAGCTTGATATTCATTTTGGACAATAATTGAAAACTTGTTATTGTTAACAATTGTTTCTACTACATACAAAGAAATTTCTGCATAATTTTCAATAATTTTCTTAATTGCATCGTGAATTTTAATTGGATATTCTATTTGACTTAAAGACTGAGCTATTATGTCTCCTTTATCATATTCTGATGTAGCAAATAAAGCTGTAACACCTACTTGGCTATCTCCATTAATTAAAGCAGAAACTAAGGGGTTAAAACCTCGATAACGTGGAAGTAAAGAGTCATGAAAAACAATCAAATTGCTATTATCCATATTAATAATCCATCGCCAAGATACAGCTATTGCGTATTGAGTTGTTATTTCTCCAAAGTCTTTTCTGTCGACAAAATGAATATAATTATCTTCACATAAACACTTTATTTCTGAGTAGAAATCTTTTTGCAGTTGTGAGTCACGAGAACCAATGACTATTTCAATATTATGTTTAAATTTGGTTAATAGTTTCTGTAAAACTCTATAACCTTTTTC